>NZ_JAGTUT010000009.1 GCF_025685605.1 Granulicella arctica | reverse complement strand
AGCAGAGCGGCGGGATCGGACGGCAGGTTGAAGAAGCTCTGGCAAGGCCGCTTCGAGACATCCAGCACGCCGCTGCTCAGGTGCGCCAGAACCTCAAGGATTCGAAGTGGCTGTTTATTACAAGCGTTTTTCTTCTTGGTGCCGTCGGAGGTCTGCTGATCGGGTACTTCTTCGTCATACGCACGCAGAACGCCATGGACGACCGGCTCGACCGCATCGAGCAGTTCTTCTCTACGCCGGCTCAGCCGGTTCCTGTAGCGCCCGAGCCGCAGCCTCCAGCACACAAGGGAAAGGTGAAGTAGGCACCGGAGAGCACGGGCATCCCCAAAGGCAGGCTATGGATTTGATGTTCGCAAAGAGCGCGAACTTGGAACGAGCAAAAGATATGCTCGTTCCACAAACCCACAGCCTCGACGGCGAATAGAGGTTATTAAAATGAGGCGTTCCGGACAGCTGGCATGAAGCTCCACAGTTAGAGCGTCTATAGTTCTCAGTAAGGGAAAGTCACATATGCGCAGCCTTCAAAACGTTGCCCTGATTGCTCTTGTCCTAATAGCCGTGCGTGCGGAAGCACAGCAGCCTGCATGTGGCCTTACTTCTATGCGGGAATCCGTTGCTCCGTTCTTTCCATCAATTGCAAAGGCAGCACATGTGCAGGGTACAGTTGTTTTGCTCGTCAACTTTACGCGGAGCGGTGAGGCGGATTCGGTGACCGTTGTAGCCGGGCCTGAGATGTTGCGTGAAAGTGCTCTTGAATTTGTCCGGGGATGGCGGGCGAACTCTTTTAGTGGTGTGCGCACTTGTCCAATCGCAATCGATTACCGCTTGCAGCAGGAAGGTGATAAGCAAGTACCGCGTTTCCAGCGCCAAGATCTACAGCATGGCACTCTTAATTCCGGCGTTCCGATAGCCATTCCTTAACTCTGCGATAAGGTCGAACAGACCGAGGCTGGTTGGCGAACGGCGTTTGCCCACCGACAACCGGAGTTGTCGTGGGTGACGCAAAGCAGCCATAGCTTGGAACGAGCATAGAGAGCCTCTCCTCTAAACCGTAGCTCGGCGGCTGGAGAAATAAGAAAGCGTTGATTGGGACTAAGCCTCTTTTTCTCCATACCAGTCTTCATGGGGGGACACCTTCCCGCATTGCATGCACTGCGTCACCGGCCACTGATACGAACAAACGGGGCACCGTCCGCGCGAGGTGAATGTGTTCCAGACATTTCCGCAGCGGCAACCCCATACATTGCCTGTTTTAGGACGCCATTGACACCCAGGACATCGCACAGGTGCCCCATCAACGATCATGGCTGGGCCGTCCGCCTCAGGTAAACGCCGCACCTTGCCCCGAAGTCGACCATGTTGCGCCTTACTCTGACGCCGAGAGGAATTAGGCATCTCCGTCAGTCCTGCCACCGCAGCTGCGAACTCAATACGAGCCAGCAATTGCAGGTCTTCATCGGGAACTCGCGCCAGCAAATCCCGCTTTTCAAGTCCCCTCCGTCTGCCAGCATGGTAGAGAACGCTGCGGAATCTTGCCGCCGAAGGCCACAGCACTTTGGGAGCAAAGTTCGGTGCTTCTATATCGGTATCCTCCCGATATAGTTCCTGGGCAAGCTCCATAGCACGGTCAAAGTCGCCGTCCTGTAATGCGAACTGGAAGGCGATATCCTGGGAAGCGCCGGACCCGATATAAGCGCGACCGCCGCAGGTCGGCCCCCCTTCAAGCTCCCGGCGCTTCTGCTCTTCTTCTGCTTCCTGCTGAATCGAATCCCATCCATTGGGATACCGTCGCGCACCCGCCGCCAACTGCTCATGCTTCGCAATCAGCTCTGCCGCAAGCGTAGGGTCCAGGCGTCGCAAGATATGGAAGATCTCAAAGAGCATGAACTCCCGACCAGACGTAAATAACAGCAAACCATTGTCAAAAGAGCCCTGCATCGGCCACTCCGAATCGTTCAGGGTAGATTCAACAACGGAGTGCAGAATTGAGAAAGCTTCTGTAGTCGGCACCACAGTCCAATACCTTCCGAAAAGCTTTAGGAACTCGTGTTCTTTTGTCTCGTGCCATGCTTTGACAGCCTTCCGCATCACTGCCAAACGTTGCGTCTGATCCTCGCAGTCTTGAAGTATGTTCATTGCGAAGAGAAAGGGGAAGGATTCTGCAGGCCCATCCTGCAGAACAAACTGAAGTGCGGCTTCAACATGACCATGCTCCAGCATCGTTTTCCCCAGCATCCATCCGGTATGTCCTTGGGGAGCTCTCGATTCCTCTGGTATGCCCGGCAATAATGAAGGCTCAATCGCTGCTGCAAACACCCGGGCGTGATCAAACAAGACAGAGCGTTCTGGCTCTGGCAATGTGCCGATCTCTTCCAGCGCCATTTCCAGCGTGATCCGTCCCTTAGCGCGATCGGCAATGGCTTCGACGCGTGCGATGCGCAGTTTTGCGGCTGCCCGTACTAAAGACGATGCACTTTCAGCCTGTTTTCGTGACTGCTGTAGCAATTCAACGACGCTCATTCCGATTAGCTCCAGAAAGGCTAGGTGCTTGTCCGTAGTAGCCTAGGTTGCGGCAGCAGCTTGATGATATCTCCTGGACCACCCTTGTATTCTCATTATGTATGGTCCGTCGCGGGACTGCGGAGAGGTTCAGTTCTCCTGGCCATGATGAACTGCGTTGCGTGCTCCGATGGCGTTGCACGCGTTTTGTTGCACTCGCAGCTGAGTTACAGATCTGGTTTTTCTACTATAGGAGTGGTGTTGCCGATGAAATACTTTCGCGCATATAGCTACTGGCTCTTGTTTAGTCTTATCGTTGCTGTTGCATGCGTGCCTTACTCATCATGCGTTGCGCAGTCTCCAGTGCTTCCCACAAGCCTCCGCTGGTACGCAGAGATTGCGAAGCAGAGAGGGCAGAGCGCCATACAAATTGGGCACATTGCACAGCCGATGCAGCAGCGTACGCCGCACGAGGTGGTGCAACAAAACGACTTGGTTCTTGGGACAATCGAGTCTTCGTCGCAAACGAATGACGATTTCGTGGTTTTTACGTGGTATCGCTTGCGGCTCGCAGGGACCGCGACAACGCGTCTGCATATGACTGCGTCCTCGGACCCGCGTGAGAAGACGGCAGAGATTGCAATACCCACGGCCTACAAGAATCTAGGTGAGAACGAAATTCTTGTTCGGGTTCGCGGGGGCAGCACAAAGGTGGATGGCGTTGCAATCACCCAGAACACGTCGGTACAGATGGCTCTTAACCGGAAATATCTACTCTTCCTGAAACCACTTATCGGCCATGTTTACGAGTATGGAGCTGAGACCGAACCGTTGCCTTCCAAGGAAGATGGGACTCTGGCGCTCTCTTCCGGCTCTCAGTTCTCTAAGCAGTTTGAAAAGTATCCGAACGTGCCCTCACTTTTCAGCGAAGCCCGCTAAGCCATTTGTGTTTCATAATTCGCGCTTACACCGGAACAGAAGTGGGTGGTGACGGAACTGGCGAAGACGTTGCTGCCCAAGCAATAACGCAGGTGCCTGCACAGAGGCAAGGGCAACGCCTGGACAGGAAGAAGAAACCTTGTATCCTGCTAGTTTCGCTCTGTTGCTCACGCCTTTTGCCGATCACGAGGTCGGTACCGGCATCCGCTCCGCGCTATTCGCAACGCTCTCTGCCTGCGGCATGCTGTTACTCATCTCTTGCGCCAATCTCATCAACCCTATTGCGTTACGCTCTCGATGAAATCAAAACCTTTTAGACTCAGCTCGGCTCACCACTAAATGTATATAAACTTCCGTTTCTTGAGCTGCCGCTATCTTGGCGCGTCGCCACCAAGGGAAGGAACAACTATGCAGTCATCTGCTGCATAATTGTTTATAAAGTTAACTGAGTGACGCCTGTGTGCAGTGGAGGTTTCTCTTGCTAAGGTACAAGTGGATCACAGTAGCCCTTTCCGCATCTCTCGCGATCGCTCAGGACGGGAATCGACCAGCACCCATTCCGACCACCCGCGAGCCGTATACGTCGCGCCGCGTGGTGACCAGCTATCAGAAATTAGCTGACGGTACGGAGATCCAGCATGAATCAGAATCGTATTTAGCACGTGATTCGCAGGGAAGAACATTCTATAAGTGGAAGCTGCCTTCAGACCCTTTACAGCCGAACAAAGGCGAGCGCTTCGAAGTCATGATCTACGATCCGGATACCCGAGCTGAAGTGTCTTGGTGCACATGCGGAAAGACAGCGACCATGAAGCACTTCAGTGAGCCGAAGCCTGCCAGACAGGACAGAAGGTCAGAATCGGAGGGACTTGATGTCTACCTGGGCCCAACGCCTCAGGAGAGGCTGAAGTACCACAGCGAGGATCTGGCTCCACAGATCGTCATGGGAGTGTTGACGCGCGGGTCAAAGGCGGTCAGAACGCTGCCCGCGGGAGCGGATGGGAACTCAAAAGAACTGAAGATAACCATCCAAAGCTGGTACTCCCCGGAACTGAAGCTGGCGTTGCTCACGATCATTGATGATCCTGTACAAGGTCTGAAGAAGTTGGAATTTAAGGATCTAAGAAGGGTAGAACCAGATCCAGAGTTGTTCCGAATCCCAGACGGATACTCCGTACGTGAGGGTGACTCGAAACAGTAGCCGAGACGTTTCGAACTCTGCCGTGATCACCAATTCGAACAAAACCGCAAATCTTAGGTCGCCCAGGGAAATCGCTATTAGGTGCGCCGTTGCGTCCGGCTTGGTACAGCCGCAGAGGCAACATTCGATGGATTTCGGGACAAGTGTACCTGCCAAATGCAGCGTATAGCTCTCAAATGGCGGCAACAAGCTCAGAGCTGCTCAGATTGACCACTCTATGGTTCTGCGATCGTTTTGGCGGAAAGCGGCGTTGCGGCAATGTCGGCACCTCAGCCTACGAACCAGCAGAAGTACTAGCCGCTTCCCTTTCCTCCTCAAAGAGCGGTTCCTTTGAAGGGCTGAGGTCGTACTTTGAAGTTCAGCGCCGTTTGTTCATGAGCTCGTGGATGCTGTTCGCGCCACAGTTCCAACAAGAGTGGCGGCATGTGGGAAAGGACGGCCCTGGTACGGCTCACCTTGGCTTGACACGCAGGACAGAGCGAGATCATCAGATGGAGGATTGACTTGCCGGGTACCCGGTGATGGACAACGATCGAGCGCTTTCGGCGTCCGGACGCTCCACACACCCTGCAGGCATAGCCGTCTCGTTCCAGAACCAGCTCCCTGAAGCCGCCGAAATAGGCCTCGTCCTGCCGCTTTAGCGTGTAGCAGGTTGAGCACATACCCTGGGCTAGGATCTTCTCCCGTCCACACCGGCAGTGCAATGCGCGTTGGATACCCTTCTTCATCCTTTAATCTTCGATCCTGCCACACCCACGCGGATGTCAGTCTTCACCCAACCGGCCTGCCAGGGCTGCGTCCGTCCCTCATCGAAGCCGATCCCATGAAGCCGTGCCTCTCGACCGGCGTCGAAGAGGACGCCCCAGGCGCCTCATAGCTGTCTTCCAAACCCTCGTCCACGACCTTGCGATGCCGTGCCGATTCTAAACGGTCCGTATCCGCATCTTCCCACCCACTGCGCCAGACCGGCGTTGCACCCTCCAACAGCATTATGCCGGCTAGTCTCGCACGATAACCGAGGCCGTACTCTTCGAATGCCAAAGCATCCATTCCATAATCCGTCATTGCTGGCCCTTCTTCCCTGCTGACTTACTTGATATTGATCGCCTCATGTAACGGTAGATCGTGTCCCGCGTCAGGCCAAGCTCCCGAGCAAGAGCCGTCTTCGATTCGCCGTCAGCTACCCGCTTCAGCAAAGTCACGGCTTGGGCGGGTGTCAGTGCGCGTTTCCGTCCAACATAGGCACCCCGCTTCTTCGCCAGGGCAATTCCCTCTCGTTGCCGTTCTCGGATAAGCTCCCGTTCAAATTGAGCAAAGGCGCCCATGACACTCAGCAGGAGATTGGCCATTGGTGAGTCTTCGCCGGTAAAGGTCAGCTGCTCTTTGCGGAATTGGACATGGACGCCGCGCCGGGTCAACTCCAGGACAATCCGTCGCAGGTCGTCCAGGTTGCGAGCCAGCCGGTCCATGGAATGACAGATCAGGGTGTCGCCTTCCCGGATGAAGGACAGCAGAAGCTCAAATTGCGGACGATGAACGTCTTTCCCAGACGCTTTATCGGTGAACGTCTTGTCGAGTTTGAGGCCTTCCAACTGCCGAAGTTCATTCTGGTCGACGGCACTGACGCGCAGGTATCCTATCTGCAGGCCCGTCCCTGCTCTCCGGACGGGCTTCTTCGTAGAAATAGGTTCTTTAGGCTTCCTCATCTTGCGTCAGAATACAGGAATACCAAGTCTATTAATACGGAAAAGTGTCTGATTGAGAGTGGATGGTTAGCGTATACCCCAGCATGACAGAAAGTTGCATCTCTTCCTCCGTTCCAATCTCAAGCTGTCTGATTCTTCCGATAGTAGTTAAGCTTCTCTCAGGAGATCTTGACGAGCTTGAAGACGCCGTTTTTCTCCAGATCCTCGAACTTGTAGCCCCCTCCTCGGAAGATAACGTCGACGCCCGGAGCATGTTTGAAGTAGAGAATCTGTTCTTCAGAAACATCCACGAGTTTTCCAAAGAAGAAGGCAGGGAACCCAAAGGAAGCGAATGGCCCAAGGTCAGCTGTGGCCATCACGTGGGTAACTTTGCTTCTGAGCTGCCTTCCCTCGTGATCGGTTTCGACGATGCTGGTGATCGAGAGAGGGTATTCCATCACTTGAGGTTAACAGGTTGGCAATAGGAAGGAGTCGCCGTAACGTAACGTCCTTTATGTTGGTAGTCACGCGAGGGTGGCCTAGCATTCAGGCACAGGCTGGATCAAGGGCGGCGAAGGAGCGCCAACAGCTCACCGGGATCGGTAAAAGTAGCTAGCTGAACGATTCTCATTGCTTCTCCAGCGGCTCGGCGTAAAGCGAGCCGATCGCCTTCGATGACGGTCACTGAAATGATCATGAAATCGAATACGCCTGTAAGAAGAAGGGTTAAGGCTTCAGAAACGGCAACACAGGTGGTGTCATATCCGGCCGACTGCAAGACAAACTGGCGGCTTTGGAGCAACTCTGAGGGTGTGCCGACACAGATCACTTTCAATGAGTGAGACATAGGTGAGCTTGAAGGGTAAATGACCGTGCTTTGTTGAACAAGACCATGCTCAGGTGATAGCGGCCGACCTCGGCACAACGCGTTCGGGACGACCGTCATCCGAAAGGTGATGGATATTCCGCTCCCAAACGGCGATAGGCCCGCCAGAGAACTCGCGACAGAGTTGTTGCCATTTCTGGAGACGGTCGCCAACCTGCACTATCTATTGGACTGGCATGTGGAAGCCCCCGAGCGACTAAAGGAACTTAGAGTCGTGGAGGACGAAGCTTTCCAAGCCATGCTGAAGAGGGTTTTAGCTCATCTCTAAACATTGCTAAGTCACGATTTGGATTGCTCTAACTGGCAGGATTGGGCGAAAGCTCGTGTAGTAAAGTGCCGATCGGATGAGCAATCACCTCTGAAGCAATCGTTCCCGTAGGAACACCTTTCTTGTAGAGAAAGTACGCGGCAGCAACTCCAGAAAGAACGCTGGTCCAGAAGATAAGTTTGCGCATGGATTTGATCCTCGTTAGGTCTACGCGACAGAATACCGAAGCCCGAAAGCCATTTCTTCTACGTCCGTAGAAAGAATGTAACAGAGGGCCGACAGCGACAATCTCAGTGCTTCCACGGCCCGAGTTGAACGAAGTTACCGATAACAACTGTTTGGCGGGAGTGCAGCTTTACCGGCTCGAAACTGGGCGATCGCAATACATGGCTGTATCGTCGTCAACGGTCACCCTGATGGACGAGCGAGTGCGTTCGATTGGAAGCGAAGCCTTACCAATCCACAGTTCTTGATGATCGGTTCCACCCCCGAGCGTCCACCTTTGCTCCCGCAAAGCTCCAGTCATCGATATGCTTCCGAGTGCTTCTTTCGCGTTGCCGAGTTTGTAAGAGCCATCCGGGTTGAGTTCAAAGCAGACAACTCCTTGGGCGCGGTTTGCCAAATGATATTCGTAAGAACCAGCAGCCTGAGCCACCGACACCGACTTCTTAGCGCAACCAGTTAGCCATAGCAACATGATGCCCCCGCTGATTACGTATGGAGCGTGCAGTCGGCGTAGGCGCTTTTTCGCAGATCGCATAGATGTCTCTGTCAAAAAGTATCGCCTGCAAAGTCGGGTTTTCGACAACCTCCAAATTTCCGAGCCTGTATCAGGTGGTCTCGCCTTACGTTTGACCGTAACGCCGTAAAAGCGTAACGTCGGTTTATCGCAATACCTCATCACCGTAAAGGCGGCGATATGCCCGTAGTTGCAGTTCTCAACCAAAAAGGCGGAGTGGGAAAGACCACACTGGCGACCAACTTGGCCGCTGTGTTCGCCAGCGCAGGAGAGCGCGTTCAGTACATCGACGCCGATCCGCAAGCTACGGCTCTCGACTGGAGCGCAACCAGGACGGGCGAACCTTTATTTCCGGTAGTAGGCATTCCCAAGAACACTCTTCACCGCGACATGCCTACCTTGTCAGCCCCTTATGAATGGACATTCATAGACGGACCGCCGCTTGTATTCGACGTTGCCAAGTCCGCGATCATGGCAAGCGATCTAGTCGTAATCCCTGTTCAGCCGTCGGCTTTTGACATCTGGAGCGCAAAGAAAATTACCGATCTAATTGCCGAAGCTCAAATGTACAAACCGAACCTCAAATACGCTTTTGCGGTGAATCGTAAAAGCGCAGGTACGGCGATAAGTCGTGACTTTCGTCAGTCTCTCTCGGCGGCTTTTCCTGAAAGTCCCATATTTCTTACTGAAGTCGGGCAACGGGTGGCGTTCGTCGAAAGTTCAGCGCGTGGGTTGACCGTCGTTGAGACGGAGCCGAAGGGGCAGGCAGCGCGGGAGATTCAGAAGCTGGCAGCAGAAATTAGGGAGATGACCACCAATGGCTAAATCAGGATTGATACCGGCGAAGCCTCAGCCATCCAGCGTAGCGGCAGACGAATGGGTGAATGGAACAGCTGCGCCGACAGAACCAGCAGCAGAGAAGGGAAGTGCCGAACCTACCTCCCGGATCACTTTCGATTTACCTAAGTCTCTCCATCGTCGCGTCATGGTTGATTGCACGATGAAGGGGGTCAGGATGGCTTCTGTCCTCCGCCAGATGATCGAGGAGCGTTGGCCAGCGGAAGGCCCTAAAGCGTAACGCCTGCATTAGTTGAGGGGTGGCAGTACATGGCAGCACCGACCGGACCAAACTCGATTTCCAAGCGTGACCACGCGGCAGAGAAGCATCTTGCCGTGAGTCGTCGCGCGGCCCGGTTCGCTGGCATCCGTGAGAAACGCGATGAAGGCGTGCTTTCCGAGGAGATTTTCCAGGTCTCCCAGGCTCTCATTCTTTGCGGGCTTCCTTATCAGCCGACCACGGAGCGGCACTTTACGCGTAAGGCGCGGCTGGGCGACGGCAGTACGGTAGCGGTCACGTTTAGCACGGCTCTTGAAGCGGCGATGCCGTATGGAAGCGATCGAACGCTCTTACATTTCCTCATGGATAGGGCAGTCAAGACAGGCTCCCGTTTTGTGAGTTGGGAGACGGCGACAGAGTTTCTAAACACGATGAACCTAGCGACCGGGGGAAAGAATCGGCGGGATCTTCGTGAACGCTTCAGACGAATCGCAGGTCTCACTATCGGTGTCGAACGTAAGACAGCGGACAGCTACAGCGGGCGAGTGATGCCAATCATCGGCGAGTACCACCTGCCCACAAGCATCGACGTCAGGGCAGAGACAAATGGCTCCGCGATGCTCCCCCTGACTGACAAAATCGTCTACGGGGTCGAGATCGACGACAAGTTTTTCAAAGACCTTCTCGCCCATCATGTACCCGTTCCGGCGGAGATTATTCGAGCCACCCGAAAGCAATCGCAGCTGCAGGACCTGGTGGTCTTTCTATACTGGCGTTGCTACGCGGCTGAAAGCACTAGCCTTATCAAGTGGGAGTACCTGCGGCAACAGGTGTGGCAGGACGACAAGAAGGAACGGCGCATCCGGGAAAGGTTTGTAGAGGCCATTGCTTGTCTGCGCACTCTCTGGCCCGAGGTCAATGCCGAAGCACTGTCCACGGGATTATCGGTGGGGAAACCGAGAGCTGGTCGTTATTTACTAGTAGAAGCGACAAACACCCGAAGACTGTAGGGGACTTCCGGGGGCGGTAAAATGCTTATATCATTGTAAATAAAAGACATATTTTATTTAGAGCTAGGGGACTTCCGGGGGCATAGGCGGTCTCCACCGGGATTGCAGCAATCCACAGATCCTCCTCGAATAACTCACTTTCGAAGGGGACTTCCGGGGGCAGCAAAGGGGACTTCCGGGGGCGAAAAAGGGGACTTCCGGGGGCAGTTTTGGGGACTTCCGGGGGCAGTTTGGCTCTGCATATAAGGAAGTCAAGAAGTACAAGAAGAACAAGAGGAATAGCAGGATGTAGGGTGGCTGGAAACGGTGAATCCGTGGAAAACAAACGGAGCACGTCCTTTGGACGCGAACTGAGGGCCTAACGGCCCATTTCTTGGAGCTGCGCCCCAAACCCTGCAGAAGCAACAACAAAAGCAAAACCTTTCTCATGAGAGTGAGGTTGGTTTAGCAGTCGCGGCTAACGATCTAAACCCATCGCCGAACGCACAGTAAGGCACCCACAGCAGGCTGACAGGGCTCAGACGACCTAGGAGGCTGTCCAAAAGACAAGAGCGGCGCGATAGCGAAGCTACGCAAAGCCCTAGTTCTAAAATATGCACTTGCAGCCATATGGCTTTCATGCCATGCTTGGTTATGGCGTGGGATGTAGAGCTGACCGAAGAGTGCGAGGCCTGGTGGAACACGCTCACCCAAACTGAACAGGAAAGCGTTGGTCATGGGTTCGATCTACTTGCCGAGCTGGGGCCAGCCCTGTCTCGGCCTCATGCCGACACGCTGAAGGGATCACGCTTCCCGAACTTGAAAGAGCTTCGGGTGCAGCATGAAGGCCGTCCCTATCGCGTGCTGTATGCCTTCGATCCCCGGCGCGTGGCGCTGCTATTGCTGGGAGGCGATAAGACCGGCGATGGCCGATGGTATGAGAAAGCCATACCGCAGGCCGAGAAGATCTATGCGAAGCACCTGGAGGAACTGGGATGAAGAGCTGGGCAAAGATTCGTGGAGAAATGCCGCTGGAGAGCCAGGCACGCCTGGATGCACGCCTGGAAGAAACGCTAGCGTCGATGCCGCTGGACAAGATGCGGAAGGCTCGCAGCTTGACCCAGGTAGCCGTAGCGGAACGTCTGCATGTCGATCAGGGTTCCGTCTCCAAGCTTGAAGGCCGCACCGATATGTACCTCAGCACCCTGCGCGAGTACGTCGAGGCTCTGGGAGGCACGCTCGAGTTGCGAGCAGACTTCCCGGATGGGTCGATCAATATCGACCTGCACGCTTCCTAAAACTTCCCGTCGCCGGAGCTGTGGGCAAAGTGGGAAACGCTTTTGGGCGTTTTCCAAGGCGGCACCTTGCCGTCTTTTCCACAGCTCAGTTATGCCAGACCTTTTACAGGCCCTGTTCCCTGAAGTGTTGTGTTGTTCTTTGCAAAGCATCGACCTGAATATTCCCCAGCCTCAAAAGTGAGCTGGTCGCCACTCATGAACAGATCAAGAGGCAAACCCGAAGGCACGGAAATTTCCCAGCTTCTCATCCCCGGTAATTGGCCGCCGAGACCGTCCGAAATATGGTCTTGATGCAGCAAGAGTGTAGCGCTGGAAAGCACGACCTTCGGAGACAAACGAACATTCTTAAGTGGCACCCGTTGTGTTTTAGTCATCTAGATTTTTCTCTCTCAGTCATGTTCCTGATCGCTGGCTGGTTTATTAACGGTTAGTGTCAATCCGAAGAGGGAAGCCTTGAGCCGCTCTGGCGAGTCGGAATAGAACTCTTCGAGCAGCGCCTTGAACTTGCCAGCCGAACCCTCTGAGATCTGGCACTGATGAATCATAGCCACGCCGACGAGGATCTTGGCGTGATTCTCTCGCCGCTTCTGTTCCCGGATGTCTAAGGCTCGTAGCCGTCGCTCGCTGCTCTTAAGTGCCGCAACCTTCTCCGCTGTGGCTTTGCGAATGGCTGCAACCTCTGCCGCCGCTGCTTCTTTAATCGCTTTTTTCTGTGCTTCGAGTTCCTGAATGCTCTTTGGATTAGCTTTAGCCATGAGCTTCAGCTTACAATAGACAGCATGGAATCGTAAACGGTTGTTAGCGACTAAATGCGCGATACCTAGTTTGTTTCACAAACTATGCGCACCTGCGGTGAGCAGAGGCGACAGCAACCGCAAGGACAACAGTAAAGGCAACCGCCGCCGCAACGACAACCGCAACCGCAAAGGCAAGAACCACCGCATGGCTATCGTGCATGTCGCCTTCAAGTCGTCGAGTCAAGCACCGCCCGCAGCGGCGCACGCGCGGTACCTTGCGCGCGAGGGCCAGTACCAGCAGCGCGGCGGCGTGGAGCTGGTTGAATTCGGCAATATGCCAGAGTTTGCCCAGGCCGATCCGCACTCGTTTTGGGTGGCCGCCGATGCGCATGAACGTGCGAATGGCCGTACCTATACGGAGCTGCAGATCGCACTACCGCGTGAGCTTGAACCGGCGCAGCGCCAGGAGCTGGCCCGCGAAGCTACGCGCGAGCTGCTGGGGGATCGTTTTGCCTATACGCTGGCCGTCCATACGCCGCTCGCCAAGGACAACATTGAGCAGCCGCACCTGCACCTGATGTTCTCGGAGCGTGCCGTTACCGCTGCCACGCGGGAGATGCCCGAGGAGCGTTTTTTCAAACGCAACGGGGCGAAGAAAGACCCGGGGTGGAACGACCAGAACAAGCCGGAAGAGGTTCGCGGGAAGTGGGTTGCGATGATGAACGGCGCGATGCAGCGAGCGGGCATCGAGCAGCGCCTGGACGCACGCTCCTGGGCTGAGCAAGGACGTGGAGACCTCGCCTCCCTGCGGGAGGAAAAGACACTTCAAGGGTTTGGTCCGGACGCGATGGAGCGGCACGCGGAGATCGACCAATTACGCCAGGAGCGGGCCGAGCTCGCGCCGCCGCACCTCGACCGTGCGGGCGCGATCCAGCATCTGGAACAACAGGCCGAGCAGCAGATCGCCGGAGTGCAGGCGCGCACGTCCCAGGAACTCTCTCGCCTGGACAAGTTGATCGCCGCCGCGCGCGAGCTGGCGAACGAAGTAAAGGAGCGGACGGTTGCCGTCGCCCAGAATGTGGCCGAGCGGGTCGAGCAGCTTCGGGGGCAGTTCGAGCGGTGGCGAGAGCAGCGGGTGGAGGGTAAACCCGAGCAGCATTTAGAGACTCAACGGCCTTCTCCTGCCCAAGAGAAACAAGAGCTGGAGCGGGCGGGTCCGGCGCAGGCCGTGGATGCATCGATGTCCTCTCAGATCGAGCAGCGGTTGCAGGCCTTCCGGGAGCGGTATGAGGCGAACAAGCAAGAGCGCGAGCCGGCAGTGGTTCCAGAGCCACCGGCACAGGAAGCCGCGGTGAAGCAAGAACCTGAGCAAGAGCTGAAGATCGAACGGGAGATCGGCTTCGGCATCGGGCTATAGAGAGGAGATGAGGTATGGGACAAGAACCGAATCAGGGCAGTGCGGGCGAGATGATGATCGTGGGTCTGATCGATCATGCCGACCGTCTCGGCAAGTCAGCACAGGCTGGGCAGCAGGCTCTGAGTGAGCAGATCGAGGAGATGGCGCAATTGCAGCAGTGGGCCGTGAATGCGGCGCTTGAGCTGCAGAAGCGGGCTGATGCCGCTGTCCAGAAGCTGGAGGCCGAGCGAGCGCGGCTGCAGAGCACCCAGGCGACGCTCCAGGCCAATGCTGTCCAGGCGATCCATGATGCCGTCGAGA
>NZ_JAGTUT010000008.1 GCF_025685605.1 Granulicella arctica | reverse complement strand
GACCATTTCAAAATCTGTGGTACCAAGCAGGTCAAAGGCTTGGCGAGCCTCTGGATGAGCTGTGAAGTCGGTGGATTCGAGCAAGGAACCATAGCTAAAGCAATGCGGAAATAGGTCCATACTGAACCCGTTTCCGATTAGGAGATGCCGCTTCACATCAATGGTTTTTGCTAGCGCTTGTTCGAAAGTGATGACCGGCATTAAGTTTCTCCTGGTTCAGTCCTTATTCAGCTGTTCAATTGACCCTCGATTCTGTAGTGCTACAGAGTGAGCGCTCTATGCCGGTTCACTCATAAGGATCATTCAAAGCAGCGTAATTTCTCTTTACTTTGAGAGAGCACTCACCTTCGTGGAAGAAACCACAGCATTCACCGCGATACACCGAAAGCAGCTCGTAATCTGTGCCGTCGATGCTGACCTAGCCGCTGTAAACCAGTCCAACGTTACTATTGCTTGGGCCTTGCTTTAAACTTTATGGGCACCTTCTTGCTGACAGATTTTTCAGCCTCGAACGAAACCTTCGTGCCACTCTTGGTCTTGAATTTGACGCCCGTTGGCTCTTTAACTTTCTTCGTCGCCGTGAAACTCACAGTTTGCTTCTTAGGTGCCATAGATTCTCTTCCTCGCTTGAGACGTACCTTTGGTGTAGGAGCGGGCGTCTAACTGGCCCGCCCCTATTCCGCTATGCCTTCCGCCATTGGTCGGGCTTGCCGACTGAAGTATGGCGAACGCGTTCGACATCAGGCTTGGTGTTCGGGCTGATCTCGCGTGCACGTTCAATGGCCTGGTGCTGGGTTGGCAAGATTGCGCTTGCCCGCTCTGCTCCAGGCCGCATGACTGCATAAGTGCTGTCCGGCCGTTGTTCGATGTAGATGTTTCCTTTTGACATGTTCAACTCTCTTTCTCCCCCCATAGAGGGGCTTACCTTTTCTGCTGTATTGGACCGCTCGAGCCCGCCCTTTACGGCCTCATGGACTAGAATGTACAATAAAGACGTAAACTAGTCCACCATCAAATATAAGATTTTCCTTATCAAGAGGCATAATGGAACAGAAACAAGTTGAAGGATCGGATGTAGTCCAGCTCGCACGGCTGGCGCTAATCGGTAAGCCAAAGGATATTCAGATGTACGTACGCAGACTAATCAACCGATATAAACTGTTAATCCCCGAGCTTGCAGATCAGCTTGGAACGGTACTGCGTGAAGCGCCTAAGCATTCTTCCCCGTTGCGAGGAGCTGCCGTTGAGGCGATTCCAGTTGATCTAGATTCTCGCCTACAGCTCGCGCGCCCGGAGTTTCCAGTCATTCTTCCGAGTGAACCGGTTTGGGACTCTCAGGTGAAAGAGCAACTTGAGCAAATGGTTTTAGAACGAGAGAGGCAAGAGGAGCTTTTTCAAGCCGGACTGCACCCAACGAAGTCGGCACTTTTTACGGGTGCCCCCGGCGTTGGCAAGACCCTTGCCGCAAGGTGGCTGGCACAACGATTGAACTGTCCCCTAATAACCCTCGATCTATCTGCAGTCATGAGTAGCTTTTTAGGTAGAACCGGAAACAACGTCAGGAATGTACTCGATTACGCAAAAGGCATTCCATGCGTATTTTTGCTGGATGAGTTTGACGCCATTGCCAAACGAAGAGACGATGCAGTGGAGATCGGCGAGCTTAAGAGACTAGTGACCGTTCTTCTGCAGGAGATAGACGAGTGGCCAGCATCAGGCTTGCTAATAGCAGCAACTAATCACCCTGAATTGCTAGACCCGGCTGTGTGGCGACGCTTTGAAGTGCTTGTCAAATTCCCGATGCCCTTGGAGGAGCAGATGAGAGAATCCATCTTGCGACACATCGGGGAAAGTGACAATGCAGCCGTTTGGAGTAGGGTTTTAGCAAGAACTCTGCAGGGCTCATCGTTTGCCGATGCCGAACGAGAAATTCTTAGAGCAAAGCGCCAAGCCATCATTCGCCAGCAATCTGTTACCGAGCAATTGAAGGAGCTGGTGCATGATCGCTCCCAGACGATGTCTCGTGAAGATCGGTCGCTATTAGCATTGGATTTGTTAGCAACTGGTTTGTCTCAAAGAGATGTTAATGATTGGACAGGCGTTAGTAGGGACACCATTCGAAAGGCTCTAAAACAGGTGAACTGATGGCAGAGATAAAAAATTATCTTCTTGGTTACGGGGAGCGGCTTACAGAGCGGCTTGACCCTCCAAAGACAAGACCCAACAAGAAGGATCCCTACTCCTTCACAGAGGCCAAGGTGCGCTTGGCGCCACGTTTGAGCACTCTTACCGAAGAAGTTGATGCTCTGCCTGATGCTGCGTGTCCGCATGATGAAGCGGTCGGTGTGATCACTCTCCATCCTGCCTACCTAGCTAAAAGCTACTTCCCAAATGGGCTTTTTCAAGCTGTTGGACTAGAGCCCATCGGAAGCAGAACGCAGCATATTGTTCCCGACAAAGGTGGAAAAGCACGTAAACAATCATCTTTAGAGGGCAAGTTGGCTATTCCTGGACCACCTCCCACGCCAACAGCGGAAATTTTCGTAGCGGGCCAGAGAGCTCAGTTCCGCTCTTGGGCAGCTACAGTAAGCGGGTGGTCAGAAAGCAGAGCCGGAGCAGTGGAGTTGGTACGGCTGGAAAACGTGTACCTTGCGCCGCCTGTCTCTCGCTTACAGCCGGTTCGTAAAGGCAAAGATGCGCCATTGTTAGAAGTCGTCCTTCACGGTTCATCTGACTACGTTATCGAAGGTTTTCGGACCTACATGCGAACCCTCGATATCCGTCTTGATCTGGACCGCCGATTTCAAGTGGATGGACTATGCTTCCTTGGGGTTCGGATTCCTCGCAACATGCATGTTGAAATGGCCAAATACTCATTTCTACGAGTTGCGCGTGAGATGCCCCGTTTGCGAGAACTACAGCCGGCGACCCCGATGCGAAGCCTAAGCATAGGAGGGTTTCCTCTCGCACTTCCCAAAAAGGGTCCCGTGAATGCGGATCTCCGGGTGGCAGTGTTTGATGGCGGTGTACCAGCAGGAACCGGCCTGGATCCATGGGTTTCGCGAAAGCTCACATCTAAGCTTGGAAATGCGGACGTTAATGCTCAAGAACATGGGCTGGGCGTGACCTCATCGGTGCTATTTGGATCACTCCAAAAGGGGGTTCCACTTCCACAGCCGTATGCGGCCGTAGATCACTATCGGGTTCTCGATGAGAACACAAATGATCCAGAAGGCAACTATTATGACGTGCTTGAACGAATCACCGGTGTCCTCTCGCAAAAGCAATATGACTTTGTGAACCTTAGCCTTGGTCCTGAGGTTGCGTTTGACGACAATGAGGTACATTTATGGACACTCAAGTTGGATCAACTCTTTGCCGATGGAAAAACGTTCGTCACTGTGGCAGCGGGCAATACTGGTGAAGGTGACGTCCAATCTGGTGTCGGGCGAATTCAATCACCCTCCGACGCTGTTAATGTACTCGGAGTTGGCGCGAGCAATAGCCTCAAGAAGCAGTGGAAAAGAGCGCCATACAGCTCTCTCGGTCCCGGACGCAGTCCGGGTCTAATCAAGCCGGACTTGGTAGCGTTTGGGGGTTCGGAAAAAGAGCCTTTTTGGATTCTCAGCAAAACACCGGGGAAATCGGCCGCCACAATGGGAACTAGCTTCTCATCTCCTTTAGCCCTTCGAACGGCAATTGGAATTCGCACCTACCTGGGATCTATAGTGCAACCCATCGCCCTTAAATCATTGTTAATACATCACAGTGAGAATAGTGGACATCATTGTCATGAAGTGGGCTGGGGCCGCATTCCTACAGATATAGAGGATCTGATCGTATGTGGCCCCGGAATGGTGCATGTTCTTTATCAAGGCACGCTCGAGCCGGGGAAGTACCTCAGGGCGAGGATTCCTGTTCCAAACAGCGCCTTACCTGGCA
This sequence comes from Granulicella arctica, assembly GCF_025685605.1. Taxonomy (NCBI): domain Bacteria; kingdom Pseudomonadati; phylum Acidobacteriota; class Terriglobia; order Terriglobales; family Acidobacteriaceae; genus Granulicella; species Granulicella arctica. Next base: position 24,594 of record NZ_JAGTUT010000008.1, on the reverse strand, counting down.
AAGTTTCGATCTCGGCAACATTTTGCTACGCTACTGAAACCGATCCACAAGATGTAGTTACGTACACAAGAGCAGGTCTGGACATCAAATTTCGCCCCGACAAGTCGAAACGTACTGTTCAAAACGGCAAAACGCCAACGCATGCTGACACCATGCCGTTCTTCCAGCAGAAGACCTTGTATTCATCGGAAGAAGAGCTGCGACGCGACGCTCATCAATGGGAGACTTGCGTAAAGCGGACGCGCGGCTTTATGGGAACCAGCCTTAACGATCCCGTGTTCGATATTCATTACAACGCTCGGAAAGGCGGTGCCCTTTATAAAGGTGCAAAGCCAATTCCGTATGCCTTGGTAGTGACCGTTCACGCAAAGAACGTCACTGATCTCTATGATCGCGTGTCGCAACGCTACAGAACTCAACTTGAGGCTTTGCGCCCAGTCATACAGCTCCCGGTCCGAGTGAACTAGGAGCGGACCAAATGCTCTCACCGGGGCCAATCTTGAAGGCTTTGCAGACGGACAGTCAATGATTAATCAGCCCGGTTGAATAAGAGTCATGCATGGTCTCAGCCTAGCACCGGGTAAATACGCTGGCTACCTGGGACTCAACCCAACCTTCATAGTGAGGGCTCATTGTCTTCGATGGCTTGCTCGCGCCGCTGTTTTTGTCTGGTGGCTAGGCGATCTATCTGTTCGTTAATGCGCTTTTCGAATGCCGGTCGGTGACGATCAACTTCGGCAGCCACACTTTGGCGTGAGCGTTCTTCCTCTATATCGTTACGTTCCTGCTCGATATACGTGGCCATCGCTCGAACACGAAGTTTCTTGATCTCTTCGCGGCTAGTCCGCAGGTTTGCCAGTTCCCCCTCCAAAGCATGATGTCTCTTGAAAAGAAGAGTGTGTTCATCATTAAGCGCCGTCCACGCTTGGCTTTTCATATTTGTCTGCCATTTGTGCCCCTGCTCCCACTCGTTTTTCGCAACAACGAAATCTACGAGCTGTTCATGCTTGATGGCGATCTTCTTGCTAATGGCGGCTTCCTTGACGTGCAATTCGGCAAGCTCATGAGCATCTTGGGTGACAGACCACCGTTCTTCGGCTGTAAGGATAGGGCGGGCGGCTGGGTCCGCGTAACGGCTCAAGAACTCTTTCGCAAACTTTGGGTACATCCCTTTTGTCTTCTGGATAAGAACTTCAAGCTCTTCTGGCAACGATACTTCTTTAGCAGCGATAGCCTTTGCCGGCTTTGACGTCTCCCGCATCCATATGTTCATACGCTCGTCGGTAAACTGAACCTGCATCCCGTGCTTCGCCGCTGCGAGGGCAAAGGCCTTCCGCTCCACCTCCGTCCCTGTGATGTGAAGACGGGAACCGAATTTGGCTTGCCCAAGCCGGAGAGCGGCCACATACGCAGTCTCACTTTGCTGGAGGAGACTGATCTTCCTTCCTTGGTCGATGAAGAGGGCTTTCCCATCCTGGAAGTACTGAACATCGCCATTTCGATACACCGTAGCTTTTAAGTCGCTGCGGTTTAGAGGCCGGTAGTCGGTGCTTCTAAAACTCTCTTCGGGCGACTCGATGACAATCGACGCAGCCGGCATCGTCCCGGTCATACGCCGTTCTCTAAAAGCAAAACCTCGTAATTGCCCGATCGCTGCCCTGTTTCCTATCTGTGCCTGCCCGGTCACCCAGTCCCGATAGCTCATCAAAGCTCCCGCTGCGCGGACGCCTCTAAGCTGCGCCTGGAGGCCTGACCGATCTGTTGCTGCTTTCATCGCCGCCAGGGAAAGTGCCGCCTTACGGTCAGCAGGACGATTCGCCGATCCGCTACCCCGGATTGCGGCGCGTTCCTGACCGTATGCAACCGTGATCTGCTTAAGCTGGACGCGGATTGAATCTGCCCTCGCCTTCAAGTCCGTCTGCAACCCGGACTTGTAAACTCTATATGCCTCTTTCAGGACCTTTCGCTCATCGGCCCGTTGCTCTCGCCTCTCCGCGCGTTCGCCTGGATCGCGTTTCAACGGACGAGGTTTATAAACTTCTGTTGGCCGCGCTGAGCTTATCCCTACCCTCGACTCCCAGCCCTCCAGCTTTTCGAGTCGGGCCCGGTTCTCCTTGCCAGCGAACGTCTCTCGAAAAACAGACGACGCTTTCACTCTCAACTCGGTCCCAACGGCCCGAACTTTATATCCGCTTTTTTCGCCGCGCTCTAATTCCAGGCCATGCTTCACCAGCACGGAATATATATCCGCCCAGTTCACCTTCTGGCCACTTTTCATCAACGAGGTGATCTCTTTTGCTGGCCCTGCTTTGGCATACGTTTCTAAACTCTCCGTGTCGGTATGAGTCTCTAACTTATTGGCCGCTTTTTCATCTACGGCATATACCCCGCTGCTCCCAGCGGCCTGCATCTCCTGGCGAGTATTTTGTATTGCCCTTCCCTGCTCCCGGTCCCACCGAAAGAGACCCTTGGATTCTTTCCACCCTTGTTCTGCCTCTATCTCCCGAATGGCCTGGTCAAGGCTCCGTTTGCTGAACTCGGGATAGTGCGCTTTGTATGTGTCCGGGTGTACGCGATTCACCATGACGTGCACATGAAAATGATCCGTATCGTTGTGCGGCGCAATGATGTACTGGTGCTCCCCAAATCCCAGCGCCCGGATACTTTTTTCTGCTGCCGCTTTCCACTGTTCCTTCTCCGGGAACTCATTCTCCTGCCAACAGAGCTGATAGTGGTAGACGGGATCTTTGACCCTCAGATTTTCACTCGCGACGGCTCGCATCTCAGCCTGCGCCGTCTGCTCGGACAGCAGACTTTCTGAGATCAGCAATTCACTTCGACGGTCTAGTTCTCCGGTCTGTTTGTTCTTCTTGAAACCAAGATAGTTCTTTAGAGCGCGGAAGCTCGATCCGCCATCTCTCCGCGTACCGGAGATAGGGGCCAGCATCAGGCCCCTTCCTTTTCAAGCTTCCCAATTGCAGCCACGATGTCTTTGAGGAGCCCTTGATACAGCTTGCCGTCGGTTGGGGACTGTAAGGCAAGAAGCTTCTGGAGGCCTCCCAACCGTCGCAGCTCGTTGATCGCCTTTTCCATGTCACGCCCTCGGACCGGCATTCCGAGCGCACGCTTGCGAACGAATTCGCTCATCGTGAGGCCGGCCTTCTTCGCCTGCTCGCTTAGCAGCGTCTTCTCGTCCGGCTTGAAACGGACGTAGAAGCGAGCAGACTTCGGATTGGCGACTTTCTTGAACATGGAGCGGGAGCTCCTTCAGGGGTCTCGGGGCGAAGCCCTGAGCGAAGTCTGTAGAGCTGCCCCCTTGAGTAGCCGGAGGCGGATTAAGGGGCAGCGCTGGGCGGAAAGCTGGATGCGAAAGCAATCCATGCTGTACGCACAATACGCGACTTGCCCTATTGATTAGATACAATAAGAACATGTCTGGAAGGACTATAGCACGGCCTAAACGCTCCCTTACCGCGAACATTACAGGCTAGAAGGCAATGGTCATCGTTGTACAAAATCTGTGCAATATCTGTGCAACGAACCAAGTGCTGTCCATGGCATGTACAAAATCTGTGCAACGAACCAAGTTCATTTCCTGTACATGGCGGGATGCCGATTGGCTCATGAACAGAAAAAGAACACTTCATGAACAAACTCGGAAATGTAGCCCAACCATGTACAGGAAATGAATGGTTTATGAACAATCAGAAGACGCACCCTGCTCGTCTGTACATAGGGACGTTCGGGACGCGTTGCTAGAGGGGCGAGACGATGCCAACTAAGACCAAACCGGGGAAACCAGAAAAGGGATCACTTCGGCTCGTATGTATTGGCGACACTCATGGCTTCCACCGCAGATTGAGCGTTCCTGCGGGCGACATCCTGATTCACTCCGGAGACTTCGACGGCCGCACAATTGAAGAGGTGGATGACTTCAACGCCTGGCTGGGATCACTTCCCTTCCGGCACAAGCTGGTCATCGCCGGCAATCACGATCTGCTCTTCGATCGCAAACCTAAACTAGCTCGCGCACACCTTACCGAAGCCATCTACCTTCAGGATTCCGGTGTTCGTCTAGAAGGAATGAACTTCTGGGGATCTCCGGTGAACTCCGTAATCGGCGAGGAGTGGGCGTTCGGGGTGGAACGAGGAGCCAGTATGCGCAAACACTGGGATCGTATTCCCGAAGATACGGATGTGCTCATCACTCATGAAGCGCCTTATGGGACGCTGGATAAAAATGACATCCTGGGCAGATATCATGGATGCCAGAATCTGCTCGGCGCTCTCCTCCGGGTAAAGCCGAAGCTGCACGTTTTTGGGCACATCCACGGTGGTCATGGTCGAGAATCAGCATGGAATATGACGTTGGTTAACTGCGCCGTAGTGAATAACCGCCGCATCCTTACTCATGCCCCTACTGTCATTGAACTGATCCGGTAAGCATCGTGCACGAGCTTCGGTCGGGTGAAACACGATAGTCGCCGTAGTCGCAAAAATTGTTTTACGTCGAGTCAAACGCGATACGAATGGAAAGCATTTCTGACTGATTTGGGCGTTATTCGAAGCCCGGTATCATCACCTGGTTCAGGTCAGCTCCACATCGACTCGTAGCCGCCGAAGTCAGTCGGGTGAAACACGATAGCGCTGCAGTCGGACACACTCTTCAGGTCGGGTGAAACACGATACCGACGGAGCCATCTCAATCTCTTCCTTGTCCGGACAGAGAAGGCCTAGTACCAGGATTTCTGGTGGGAATCACAAAGCGTTTTGGTGCTGCTCTGCTAAAGAGATTAGTTGGCTTAGCGGGATTCCGAACACCTGGGCGATGTTGACCATGGTGCGCAACGTGGGGCTCTTCCGGCCACGTTCAATCTGCCCGATATAGCTGAGGTGATATCCGAGCGCATGAGCCAAATCATCCTGGGTCAGGCTCTTCTCCATTCGCAACTCTGTTACCGCGCGGCCGAAAGCCTCCTCGGAGGTTTTGGCCGTACGCTCGACAGCTGCTCCGATGGGTCTGGCCACATAGCCATCGTTCCCTGCCGAAGCCTCGCGTAACATCTACTATAGTACGTGTTACGGTTTCAGTACCCCCGGCATGTCGGTAGAAAGGGCAATTATGGACGAAAATCTGGAGCTTCCCGAGACGTTCGATTTTGAAGATTTGGGACTCATCCTTCAGCCGGACGCAGAATTCTTCATCAGCAATACGGCTTTGCTGGAAGACGTTGTTGAGTTCAACGGGATTCACATGCGCTCCTTTCGGAACCGGCCCTACTACACGTACCTTGCGGTCTGGGCGTTGCGAAGCTGCTACCACGGTCATCTGGCACGCGGCGGAAAACCAAATGCGCTCATGGAAGGATTACAAGACAAAACGAAATAAACCCGCCGAGCTGATGTTTAGTCCCTTCCCTACACCTGCGGATAGTCGGTCCAGAGTTTCGCCTGCTTCGCTGCGACGCCTTCCCGCTCCAAGTTGGCGAGTCTCCCTTTCCATTTTTCGACAATTTTCAATGCCTGCCGACTGCGTCGTTCGGCACGAGCGAGCATCCGTTCTACATGCGCTCTCTGTCCGGTTTGGGATTTAGGACTGACGATCATGCTCCTTGAGACGCCATCAGAGCATGAGATCCACGGCTCGTTTGATTGGTTTGTACTTCTTCTGCGTTCTCGACATGATGGGCAAAACATTCTGGCATGAGAACTTCGGGTCAGAACCGCGTAGCCCACATTCTAGCTAAAGGCCTAGCCTGGATACGGAGCTAACCAATCCTGCCACAATTCAAAATAGAGAACGGCTGTCAGATTGGCCTGTAGACAGCATCGATGAGCTTGCATGGGGCTGGGATCATATTTGCTATTCGTCGAGCGTGGCGGGTGCTTCTCGCTTGATTCATAGTGGATTCTGATCGTTAGTCGCAACCACCGTATAACCCCACCCTCTATGGGACGTTTTTGTCTTGTTGTTTGTTCTTTCACAACTCCACCGATTAGCGTCATCAACTATTGGATAAATAAAAACTACAAGCAAGAACTAAAGGCTTAACTACAGGCTTCCTTATATGCAGCGAAAAAGCGTCACCGTTTCACCGTAGAGACGTCACCGTTTCACCGTAGAGGTGTCACCGTTTCACCGTGGAAAAGTGAAAACGTCAATGTTCCAGCGTCACCGTTTCACCGTAGTGGAAATAGTAAAACTCAAGACTTGGCAGGAATTGCAGTAGGTGAGGGATGCACGATCAGTGCTGAGGTGGTGGTCTCCAGTTTGAGGGTCGGATAGACAAGCTGGATCTTCTTGAGAGCAAGCAGAACCTTGGCCCGAAATTGACGGACCTCCGCGTACTCGGCCCCCATTTGTCCGTGTAGCCCCTCCCAAGGAATGATTCGGGGTTCACGTTTCCGATTGGCACTGAACGCAGTGTGAGCGAGCCAAGCGTATAGGTCGAGGGCCAGCGGAGATCGCTTCAACGCTCGAAGGGCTCGCATATCAACCGGGACGGGAGCCGCGGTGATGGCGGCATAAAAGTCTTCCCCCAACTCGACCCAACTCTCCCAGAGATTGTCTTGCTGCGATCGCGCAGGATCCCACCAGAGTGTGCCACGGGGTGCAATCTGCATGTCGACGTAGCTCTTACTCCATTCACGCTTATCCTCAAACGTGACGATAGCCCGGAACAGACGCTCCATCTGCGAGTGAAGCCTCGCGGCATCCCCACGCTTCCCTCCCCCAGTCCGTGGGCTCAGGCCGATCTCTCTCATAAATGAATCCAGGCTGTTTCCGAGACGAATGCGCCGGTTCTTCTTCTGAGTAGCTTCCGTGACAAGCCAAAAGAGAAGCAGGCGAGGAATCGAACCATAAGGGTAAAGAGGCTTGCGCGTCTTTAGATCGACATAAGGACGGATCGCTAAGGTGAGATGTCCATTCGTGCGCGCCCAAACGGAGACATCTCCTGGGTCGGAATGAGGAAGGGTGCACTGTACGAGCTGGCGCGCCATATAGGAACGTTCAACAGCTTCCGGACTCATACGAATGTCGACAGCCGCGTCGATCAGCTTGTCCGCGTAGCTCCCTTTGAGAGCGTCTCCCTTTGGCTTCCTTGCCATTCATGCCTCTAACTTTTAGTTATTTACGTAATTCGTTATTTCGTTCTAGCCGCGCCGTTCCCTGATGGCTCTGAAACCTTCCTGCAGAAGGTCCAACATGCTGATTCCCTGCTGCGAAGCGTAGACCTTGAACTCCCGGTGGAAATCGGCGGGTACTTTGAAGTTAAGTGGTTTAAGCGAACCAGATTCAGACTTCTCTAGATTGCCAACAGTTAGATCGACGGCGGGTGGTGGACCCTTGCGGGACTTTTTGACGGGCGGGGGTACGTTTGCCATGATTTAGGCTGCCTTTCCCTTCTGCATCTGAGTGATAAGGTCAACGATCCCTTGGGCAAGTTCGTCACTACGCCTGTTGAGCGAGGGAAACCTGGTCTCCGTAAGTGAGCGTCCTTCATCGGAAGCGCGTCGATACGCAGTCTTCTCGGGCAGACTCCCGGCCAATACACGGTATCCCGCCTCAGTAATGTACTCACGGGCTTCCTGGATCTCAGACTCGCTATCGCCAACGCGCGAGAGAGCAAAGGCCATCTTCGCAGCTTTGATATCTCGTTTCCGCAGCTCGTGGGCGAGCAAAACAGACGGCTCCAGGTCGTCGAGCGAAAGTCCAGTAGGAAGTATGGTAAGCAGGGATGCAGCGGCGATCTTGAGGGTGCCAGCCGTAGAATGTGGCGGACCGTCGAGGATCAGCAAATCATAGTGGTTGCCAGTTTTTAGTGCTTGTTCAACGGTTCCAAAACGCTCAACGGGGATGACGGGGTCGATTCCGGCCTGCAAACGGCGGGACTGCCAGTTGAAACTCGTACCTTGAGAAACGTCGAGGTCGGCAATTTTGACTGTCCAGCCCGCCAGCGCATACTCCCGAGCCACAAGCCGGGAGAGAGTGCTTTTACCCACACCGCCCTTCTGTGAAACCATGCCAACGATGACTGCCATACTCTGAAGATAAAACGAAAACGTTTCTTCGTCTATTACAGAAATAACGATTACGTTCTTTGTGTACCTATTTTGATACCAGTAGCGATTTCGTGCTTTCGTTATTTCTCTTTACGATGGGGTAGTGCAGATTAGAGTGGAAGAGTCTCACATTCTGCATTACTAGAGCATCCGGGGTTCCGATCGATGGCTACACGTACGAAGCGTCCTGCAATGAGCCGAGTTGCCGAGCCTTACCAGCACACGCAGGAAACACCAATGCGGCCCGAAGTTGGCACCCAGGCTCAGTTCAAGAAACGCAAGGCACCAAAGACCTACCGATATGACAGTTCGCTCGATCCGGCGCTGAGCTGGGATGATGGGTCGTCGCGGGCGATGGGCGAGTGGCTGCTGGACTTGATTGTGGAGGCTTCGAAGCTGGCGGCTCCTCACCGCTTTCCAACTCCGAAGGAATTTTTGGGAGCGGGGAATGCCGTCCTGATGACGGTCAACGGCCTGGAAGATGCAGTCCGGGAGCTTCAGGGGCTGGGCAAGCCGTTTCTGGACTGGGCAGGGAAGGCCGAGCGGCTTTCCATGGACGTGCCGACGCTTCCGCTGTTTATTCACGAGCGGCTCTCGACGCAGGCGATTCTGGAGACGCTCAGGGGTCATAAGCGAGAAGGCGTTGACGAGCAGGCGAGTCTGTTCGGCGATGCGCAGCGCCCATTGGCAGAGCGAATGAAACCTTATGAGCACCGGGACAAGTGGGTCAACCGGATGGTGCTCGGGGATTCCCTAGTAGTGATGAACTCGATGCTGGAGTACGAAGGAATGGGCGGACAAGTCCAAATGATCTACATGGACCCGCCGTATGGCGTTAAGTTCGGATCGAATTTTCAGCCGTTTGTTCGTAAGCGGGATGTAAAACACAATGATGACGCAGACCTGACCCGCGAACCAGAGATGGTGCAGGCTTACCGGGATACATGGGAGCTTGGACTGCATAGCTATCTGACATACCTACGAGACCGGTTAGTGATCGCTAGGGATTTGCTGACTCCAAGTGGAAGCATCTTTGTTCAGATTAGTGATGACAACTTACACCATGTGCGAGAGCTTTTAGACGAGGTGTTCGGGGCTGAGAATCGAATCAGTGTCATCACTTTTATTAAAACGACAAGCTCCACTGCTGACACGCTTGGTGCTGTTGCCGATTACCTACTTTGGTATTCGAAGGACGTACAGCGGGTCAAATATCGCGCATTGTTTAACACGAAAGAGGCCGGAGAAGAAGGGACGTCTCAATACATTTGGGCAGAAGCGCCGGATAGGACCGTACAAAGAAAACTGTCTGAAGCTGAACGCAATGACCATTCGCTGCTTCCAAAGGGCTGGCGAATTTTTGCGGCTGATAATGCTTCATCATCGCGTGCAGCAGGTGACGGAGAAGCAAAAGAAATCACGGCTCTTGGCAGAACTTTTCCACTTCGAAAAGGCTCTTGGAAGACGTCCCCTGAAGGATTTGCCAATCTGGAAAAAAACCATCGCCTAATCGCGATAGGTGCAAGCCTCATGTACAAGCGCTACTTCGATGATTTTCCCGCCTCCGCAATCTCAAATGTCTGGCGAGACACCTTGATGACTGGGTTTTCCGAGGCGAAGAATTATGTTGTGCAGACATCTCAAAAAGTTCTTCAACGATGCATTTTGATGACGACTGATCCCGGTGAACTGGTATTTGATCCCACCTGCGGATCTGGAACAGCGGCATTCATGGCGGAGCATTGGGGACGCCGATGGATTACTTGTGACGCCTCACGTGTACCTCTTGCTCTCGCCAGACAAAGACTTCTCACTGCTACGTTTCCTTGGTACAAGATCAAAGGAAACGGGGATGTTCCTTCTTCTGGTTTCGAATATGTCCGCAAACAGAACAAGAACGGTCAGGAGATCGGTGGCGTTTTTCCATATGTGACTTTGAAGTCCATAGCTAACCAGCTTTCATCCACTGAACGAGTGCTTGTAGATCGTCCAGAAGAAGATAAGCTTGTAACGCGCATTACTGGGCCATTCTGCTTCGAAGCTACTATTCCTACACCACTCGATGTGGAGGGTAGCGAAAAACCTGAGACGGAACGCGCCGCGATCGAAACTCCAAGCGAGCAAGCGGGAACATATCTGGATCGAATGCTTGATATTTTGCGACGAAGCCCCTTACTGAGGTTGGAAGGGAATCGAACTGTTCAACTGCAAAACATCCGTCCGCTGACCCGTACCCTGGCCGGGCTGGTAGAGGCGAACGTGGATGCCAGTGCAGAGGGTCAGACCCCAACGCTCACGGATGTAGTGGGCGAAGCAGCGGAGGCGAACGGTCTCCTTCTCCGCGGGATGGGCAGCAATCGGAAGCCTGTCGCAATTGTTTTCGGACCGGAGAATGGCAGCATCTCCGAAGGGCTGGTGTACAGCGCGGCGAAAGAAGCGACCGCGAAGGACTATACCCACCTGTACTGCATCGGGTTTGCGATTGAGCCGAACGCACGGCAACTGATCCAAAGCTGTGAAGACGTAATGGGGATCGCGGCAACCTATGTCCAGGCGACGATGGACCTGAACATGGGCGATCTGCTGAAGAATATGCGGTCGAGCCAAATCTTCTCAGTGTGTGGGCTCCCGGATGTCACGGTGACAAAGGGTGCCGATGATCGCTATCAAGTTGAACTGGTCGGTCTGGATGTTTTCGATCCAATCTCCATGGAGAACCACCACGCCAAGGGGGACGATGTGCCGGCCTGGATGTTGGATACGGATTACAACGGGATGTGCTTCCATGTGACGCAGGCGTTCTTTCCTAGAACCAGTGCCTGGGACGCGCTGAAGAAAGCGCTGAAAGCCGACTACGAAGCAAGTCTCTGGGATCATCTTGCGGGGTCGATCAGCGCGCCATTTGAATCGCGCAAAGAAGCCCAGATTGCAGTTAAGGTGATTGACGACCGGGGCAACGAGCTGATGGTAGTGAAGAAGCTGAGCGATGCCACAATGGCGGTAGCTCAATGAGCGGCGTTGAGAACGAAGTCAACGAACCGATCCTGAATCGTCCCTTCTACGAGCCGGAGTTGTTCTGGTATCTGCGAGAGGGCGAGACCCCGCAGAAGAAGGAAGGGCGACGTCCTTCGTTCGTCTTTGAGCCGCGCGATCAGCGCACCTCTTGGACAACAGACGGCCGAATCCTTGGCCCGTCGGCGCTGTATACGGGCGCGTATGAGCTGGTGATGGTGAACCTGATCCGTGAGCGACTGAAAGCGTGGGAGAACTCCGGTTATGCAGGCGCTACGCGGACAACGACGGAGTTGCTGGCCTACTGGCAGGATGAGGGCAGGGAAAAGCGGCTCTTCTACGCCCAACTCGAAGCAGCCAAGACGATCATCTTCCTCACGGAGGCACGACAGGATCTCTTACAGGGAATCTCGGTCCCACGGGACGAGCCAAGTGCTGACCGAAAAGAAGCTGGTTATAGCGGGTTCCTCCGCTACGCCTGCAAGATGGCAACAGGAGCTGGAAAGACAACGGTCATGGGAATGCTTACCGCATGGAGCATCCTGAACAAGGTGGCGAGCCGTGGGGATAAGCGCTTCTCCGATGTTGTGGTGGCCGTCTGTCCGAACGTCACGATTCGTGACCGTCTAACGGAGCTACAGCCTGAACGTGGCGATGCCAGCATCTACCGGACGCGAGACCTGGTGCCGGAACGCCTGATGCCGCAGCTTGCGCAGGGCAGGGTACTGGTTACGAACTGGCACGTCTTCGAACCCCAGAGCGTGCAGACAGATGGAGCCAAAGTCGAAAAGCGTGGCGTCCTGGTGCGAACGCGCGAGGCGATACGGATTGGACCGAAGACCACGACTGCCCGCAATAAGCGATATCTAACGCTAGAAGAATACGAACGTCAGGTCTCGCGTGGGTTGTTGACGGTACTTGATGCGCAGGCAGATCCAAAAACCGGTGTCCTGAAGCAAGTGTTCGTGGAATCGGCGCGATATGTCGAGAGTGACACGGCGCTCCTGCAACGGGTATTGGGAAGAGACATCGGCGGAAAAAAGAATATTTTGGTGCTGAATGATGAGGCGCACCATGCCTATCGAATTGCCGAGGAGATGCCCGAAGAAGATGATCTTGAGTTCGGGGATGAAGAAGATGCCGACGATGAACTCCTGGGGGATAAGAAAGAGGCGACGGTCTGGGTAGAGGGGCTGGACCGTATCCAACGGATGCGAGGTATCAACTTCTGCGTCGATCTTTCGGCAACGCCTTACTTTGTTGGTCGCGTGGGACAGGAGACGAATAAACCGTTTCCGTGGGTTGTGAGCGACTTCGGTCTGATCGATGCCATTGAATCAGGCCTAGTAAAAGTGCCGCAACTTGCCGCTCGCGACAATACTGGCGCAGAGATTGCGGGCTATCGCAACATATGGGAATGGATCATGCAACCTGGTCGTCTGACGGCTCGGGAACGCGGAGGTACGCGAGCAAACCCGCAACCGGAGGCGGTGCTGAAATGGGCGCAGCAACCCATCACCATGCTTGGGAGCTTATGGCAAAAAGAATTCGAGGAATGGAAGGGTGAGAGTCGGGAAGTAAAGCAGGGCAGGGAACCGGTGTACATCCTGGTGGTAAAAAACACCAAGCTGGCAAAGGTGATCCATGAGTGGATCGCGGAGGACAAAACACCTGCTGGCTTGCCCGCGGCGCGACTGGAAGAGCTACGGAACCGCGATGGTCGGGTCGTGACGATCCGCGTGGATTCGAAGGTGGTCAAAGAGTCGGACGGCGGGGCGAAGGGTGATGAGCAGCGATGGATGCGATTCACGCTCGATACAGTTGGAAAAACAGACTGGACGCGGGATCGTCAAGGTCAGCCGATCTATCCAGAAAAATTCTTCGAGACGGCTGAGAAATTGAAACGCCCGCTACATCCCCCTGGAAGGGATATTCGATGCATCGTCAGCGTCGGAATGCTGACGGAGGGTTGGGACTGCAACACGGTAACGCACATCATCGGCTTGAGACCGTTCATGTCGCAATTGCTCTGCGAACAGGTAGTTGGCCGTGGCCTGCGACGGGCCAGCTACGAACTCGGACCAGATGACCGCTTCTCAGAAGAGATTGCGACAGTGCTGGGTGTGCCGTTCGAGGTTGTGCCCTTCAAGGCAAACACCCAAACCGCGCCTGATGCGAAGGTCAAGCGTCACCATGTTCACGCCTTACCGGAACGGTCAGCCCTCCAGATCACTTTCCCGCGAGTCGAGGGGTATACGCAAGCGATTCGAAACCGCATAGTCTTTGACTGGGAAAATGTCCCCCCGTTGCTGATCGATCCTCTTCATATTCCGACAGAAATCGAGATGCGCGGCCTTAATGTGACTGCAACCGGATGGCCAGTGCTGAATGGTCCAGGTACCGCTTCAAGGGTGGATCTGGAGGAGTTTCGCAGGAAGCACCGAATGCAGCAGCTTGTCTTTGAATGTGCCCAGAGGCTCACGCGCGAGTATTGTGCGCAGCCTGGAGCTACCATCGCGCCGCATACATTGTTTCCCCAGTTGGTTCCGGTAGTGGAACGGTATCTGCACGATCATGTTGAGGTGTTGCATGGTGGAGATAGGAAAGATGCATTCCTGTCGCCGTATTTTGGCTGGTTGATCGAAACATTACGAGAGCATATTCGTCCGGATCAGGCTCAAGGCGAAGCTCCTGAGATTCCACGCTATGAGGAGAACCGGATGGAGGGTTCGACTGGGGACGTGGATACCTGGACGAGTAAGGATGTGCGCGAAGTGACTCGAAGCCATGTAAACTTTGTCATTGCTGATACGCAGCAGTGGGAACAGGCAGCGGCCTTCATCCTCGACACTCACGCTCGGGTCGAAGCATTCGTCAAAAATGCAGGGCTTGGATTTGGCATTCCATACCTGCACAACGGTCAGATGCATGACTACGTGCCGGACTTCCTGGTGCGGCTAAAAAACGTGGCCGATACAACGATCATTTTGGAAACGAAGGGTTTCGATCCTTTGGCTGAAGTGAAGGCCAGCGCAGCCGCCCGCTGGGTAGATGCAGTGAATGCCGAGGGAAGTCATGGCCGTTGGCGATATGAGCTGGCTAGGAATGTGTCGTCTGTTGGAGAAAAGTTGACTCTCTTTGAACAATAACGAAAACGTCTTTTCGTTATTGCTATTTTCCAATGCTCCAAGGTTAGAGAAGTTCTGGATGAGTCATACGCAACCAGGCTTCAACAGTATGGCGAAGATCCTCAGCCGTAATAAGGATTTGCTCCAGTTCCTGACTGGAAATGGAGCCGGCCGAGTCATAGCTGGCTACGTTCCGCTTCTTCGAAAAGGCAAGCAGCTTTCGGATCAATCTGCCATCGGCACCAATCGTGTATTCGAGCGTCTCGATGGTGCGGGTATGGTGGCCGGATTGATTCGTGGTGCGATATCCACTTGCACGCAAAGCAGTGTTTGCAAGCGCAAGGACCGCATTGAAGGTCGTGTAGAAGCGCAGATCGTCGGAAATGTCCTTAATGGCTGCATCATTCATGGAGCGAGCTACGATGCCTAGCTGATCGGTAATCTCTTGAGGACTTGTGGGCTCGCGACGAAGCCAAGCGTTCTCAACGTATTTCTCTAAACTCATTCTCGTTTCCGATCAAAAAAATTAGTGGAGCGTTCTGGATGGCTGTAAGAAAATGATTGCCCTTGTGGAGTTTTGCTCGGAGTTCTTCCCGAGCAAATACGGTTGGATTGATCGGCCTACTGAGTTTGTGCTCTAACGGTGAGGTCTTGTCCAGCAGATCATCTAGTGTAATCTCGCCGATCACCATGAGATCGATGTCGCTCCTTGAATTCTCTTCGCCACGAGCGAAGGAGCCGTAAACGAAGGCGAACTCAACGTTTTCGGTAAAAGGTGTGAGCGCCTCGCGGAGCATATGAAACACTCCGGTGGTCTTCGCCAATAGGGAGTGAAGTTCGGCAAAGACCGGATGGTCGGGGTTTGCACGATAGAAGACCTGATTCTCGCGGTCACACCGAAGAATTAGTCCAGTAGCAGTCAGCGTGGCTAGCTCACGCTGAACGGTGCCCGCGCTGCCATTGATGTGGCGAGCTAACTGTCGAAGGAAGAAGATGCTATCTGGCTTGTCATACAGAGTCGCGAGAAGTCGACCACGCGTTCGTCCGAAAAGTAGATCGCTCAGCGGTGCATCTTTCGTTCTCATTATGAGTACAAGTGTACTCAAATTGAGTACAGCAACGCAAGGAACGAGAGCGCCTACAAATAACGATTTAGGCTGCGAGTTGCCGCTTTTCAAGCCATAACTGCAGGGCTACGAGCGATTCTCTGTGCTTCTTCTCCATGTAACGTACTACCTTCGGGTTCTTAAGGAGCCCTTCCACGTACCTTTGACAAACAGTAAGGGTCAACGCGTCTCTCCCAAACGAATCCTCAAGGCCTCGAAGGTCCGTCAATAAGGAGTCGCTCTCTTTGGAAAAGCGGATCGTTGCAGCGTCCATTCCTGGCTTTGCCTCACGGCGTTTCGGAGCGTCGATCAGGCAATCACTCTTCGTTCCATAGAGAAGGGCACTGATGAAGGTGTAGCTGAAGGCAGAGTTTGCAATCATGTGTTCGGCCACTTCGACCTGCCGTAAAGGCTTCATCTTGCGCATGACGGAGAATATTTTGGCGTTTAGCTTATGATCCCTGAGCATCTCGACCGCCTCAGCGCAGATACCATTCAGCATGTCGCGCTTCGCCCTGATGACCGCAATGTCCACGTTCAGTGATCGTGCTATCCGTTCTTCAGTCAGCCCATTACGTAGTGCCTGGAGGAGCATCAGGTGCTGCGCAATGGGTGGGATAGCGTTGATTCTGCGGTTGTAGGTGTAAGCCTCGTCATCCGTTGAAAGAATGCATTTGGCTTCCGTTGCGCCGGTCTCCTTCAGCACCTCAAAACGAAGATTTCCGTCAAGGAGAAGGTATTCCGTGGGCGACCTTGGGAAAACGGCTAAGGGCTCGATAAGGCCGATCTCTTTAATAGAGGCCGTGATCTGCCGGTACGCTGCGCTGGTCTTGGTTTCGCGCGAGACTTCCGTTTGTGGAACGATGTGGGCGAGAGGGATGGAGACGAGTTGATGTTCAAAGGCTTTTGGAAGCAAGTTCATGATCACTCCTAACGAATTCGCATCGCGAGCTGTTCAGGCATATCAAACAGTTTTTCCGCACGAAGCATGGTCACCAGGTCTTCGTCCGCAAAGAGATTGCGTACAACTGTTGCGATGATGAGGAGTTTTTCCCGAGCCTGATCGGCTTTTGCAACGAGACGCTGCTGCTCGCGGACCCGCTGTTTATAAAGATTAGCCAGAGCAGCTCCGGTCATGGGCTTATCAGGGAGTATCGCTTTGCCCTCCCTCTGAGCTTTGCGATTCTTGATGAGCTTCCGGATAGCCTGGAGCTTGGGACCTCTAATTTCGCCTGTCTCGTAGCCCTCCATCATTGCCTTTTGGATGTTTGCATCATCACCGTTGGCAATCTCGATCGCTACCGTAACTGGGATTCTCCCGGACTCAACTTGCTCGATCAACGAAGACTCTCCGCACTCAACCAAGCGGACAATGCCGTGAATATAGCTACGATCAAGCCCCAGCTTGCTTGCGATTGTGGGACTGTTGTATCCGCGTTCTAACAAACGCCGCACTTCCCAGTAAATTGCTTTGTTCGAGGATGGGCGCCGCGCGATGTTTTCGACCAAGCTCATCAGGTGCCGGTCCGCCTCAGAAGCGTCAACGATCATTGCGGCAATCGTCTCTTGCCCCAGCTCAACGTGAGCTTCCAACCGTCCCTGGCCATAGACAAGGTCATATAGGTTTCCGTGCTCATCCGGAGCATCTCTACGAGAAACGCTGATCGGTCGTTTCAAACCGACGGCCTTGATGCTCGCTACAATCGCTAGCCACTTCACCCTGTTTCGAGTCCTGGGATTCACCACAAGAACGCGATCTACTGGTATTTCTTCGACACCTTCCATCTTCATGCTGCCTCCTCCAGTGCCGCTCGTTTAGCGATCGCCATAAAGAAAGAGAGGTCATCGAACCGGAAAACCTCAAGGAAAAGGGGATTGTGTGAAGCGAAACGAAGGGATAAGCCCAGGTCTGCAATGCTGGGCAAGAGGTAGTAGTCCAAAACTTCCTCATTTCCTGGTCGCAGCCGAGCCGCAATCGTGATGTCTGGCTGAAGCGCGTTATCCAGGCGAACGATCCATCGCTGGTTGCCCGCCTGCGTCGTCTGGCACCGAGCTAGCACCAAAGCGGCTGTGTACTCAGAGTTGATGGTCAACAGGTCTGTCGTTTCGTCTCTGCTGACAGTTGCATTGATCGCTTTGAGCTGCGCAACGATCTCATCGACTAAAGGCTTGTACTGTGCACGAATGTTCCGGTTTATCTGCAGGTACTCATAATTTCGACCAGAGCTCCACCCGATAAGCGAATATGCCCTTGGGAGACTTCCGAACCTGGAGACATAAATAGAACTGGAGGGCATGTCCTCTGCTTCATTAATGATGAAGCAGGATAGCTTTCCTTTTTGGGTTAAAAGGATACGAAGCCGCGCAAGAAGATCCTCATCGGTATACGAGCGATGCCGGGCCTCGATGATGCGCAGCGCGTCTTCGAACATTTCGAGCGAGACGATAGCGTCGAACGCGCCCCGCTTCAAGATCCACATCTCGGGCGGATTTTTCACCCGTTTCAGCTTCAGTTTGAAAGAACGGCGATTATAAACATTACAGCCGATGTACTTCGGATTGGTCAGAATCTGATGAATCGATTCCCTTGTCCAGGGACGTCCCAAGTTGCTTAAGATACCCTCTCCGTTCAAGCTTTCAGCTATCGACCGCTCCGCTTTACTTTCCTGAGTGAAACTCTTGAAGATACGCTGCACGATCAGAACTTCGGAAGCTGGTCCGGCTGCCAGAACAACTCGATCTGTTTGTAGGCTTTTTCGCTCACCATCGCGGAGGACCTGCTTCAAATTTCGGTCCTGATCGACCAAGTGCCGTCGCAAACCGTACCCCGCAGGTCCGCCCTGTCGAAATCCAAGCTCAATTAGCCGACATTGTCCGGCAAAGACCTTGACCGAAAGCTCTCGGCTGTACTCGGCCGCCATGGCCCGTTTCAAAGTTTTTATTAGGGCAGAAGGCAGACTGCCGTCATTCTCAAACTGCTCAGCACAGTAATGGATTCGAATGCCTGCGCATTTAAGGGCGTACTCATAGGACGCGCTCTCGTCTGCATCCTGAAAACGGCCCCATCTGCTGACGTCGTAGACGAGCACCGCCTCGAAGGCCACGCTTCCTGCTTGAACATCAGCTAGAAGACTCTTCAGGCTCGCCCGGCCGGCTAAATTAAGCCCGCTCTTCCCGTGATCGGCATAGGTTTGCACGATCTCCATTGAATGAGCCTTCGCGTACTCCTCGATTGCCAGAGACTGGTTTTCTGTGGAATATTGCTGATGCTCCGTCGACATACGGACGTATTGGGCGACACGGGTAGACGGCAAGCTATGCCTGACTTTCCACGCGAGACTGGAACAGGCGGGATTCGCGCTCATCCGAACGTGAATCGCCGTCAGGGTGAGAATCGTATCAGTAGAACGCCTGTCGAACATCACTAAAGTCGGCGCAGCGCTAAACTCAGTATGAAATCCGCTCTACCTCATCGAGGGCGACCTCATCGCTGCGCCGATCGTAGAGCCCGGTAGTCCGAGCTGACTCGTGGCCGGCCATGTGCTGAGCGATCTCCAGCTTACCCCCGTTCTGTAGGTAAGTCGTGATCCCGGTGGCGCGGAAGCTGTGGGCGCTTACCTTGGTTTTGAGTCCTGCAGCTCGCGCTCGTCGCTGAATCATCATGTGCACGTTGGCCTGGGGCAGGGGAGTGCGATCGGTCAGCCGGCCATAGCGCAGGGTAGGGAAGAGCGGGGCCTCGGGTTCGGAGCCGAGCCCCGACGCCGCAATCCATTCCTCTAAATACTGATCCAGGTTGTGATGGCAGGGAAGCTCGGTCACCTTGCCGCCCTTCTCGTGGAGCCGCACCCAGCCACGGCGTTTCTGTACATAGAAGTCTTGAACCTTCATTCCGGTGGCCGCTCCTACTCGGGCGAAGGTGTATCCCATGAGGGCGATCAGGGCCCGGTCGCGGAGCCCGAGCAGGGAAGTGGTGTCGATTGCGGCGAGCAATTCCCCCATCTCCTCGGCTGAAAGTACGGAGGTCTTGCCCTTGCGGACGCTGTGCTTCGGTCCCCGGACCGCGTGGGCCGGATTCGTCTCCATGATGTGCCCGGTCACCAGCCAATCGAAGAGCATCCGGATCGCGGCGAGGTGCTGTTTAACGGTCGGCTTGGAGTGGGTGCGGCCGAGCTGCTCGACGTAGGCCGCGACGTGCATCGGCATCACCCCGGCCAGATCCCCGAGACCTCTCTCCTCGCACCAGGCAGCGAAGCCCTCGACAGCTTTGAAGTAGGCGCGTCGGGTGTTGGGGTTGCGGATGTTGACGGTGAAGAACTCCCAGAAGCGCCGACCGCCTTCGGGCACGGCCTGGAAGAGCGCCGGCAGACGATCAGCGGCAGAAAGCGGTAAAACTGCATTTTGCTCTCGAACCATGAGAAGGTTTAGCGCTTCCATACTGACTTGTCTCCCCACTTGCGGAGCGCAGTTTCGCTTAGCCAAACAGCCAGCCATGCTCCAGCGAATCCCGGCAGTAGAAAGAAGAACAAGACTTCGAAGAAGCCATGGACGCCCTCAACTGGCCGAAGCGCGATCTTCAGCACAAAGCCGCATATCAGCACCCAGCTGATGTACCCGGCAAGCGCACAGAAGCCAAATGCGACAGGAGCAACCAGTGCCGAGATCGAATGACGTCGCAGTCGAGGCACGACCAAGAAGACGCCAAACGCAATCATCGAGAGCAGGACGAACGGTGCGGCGTAGATGATCTGCATGGCGGCTCCGCTTATATATGATAACGTCCTTTATCATATATAGATGAAGAGTCTCTCGACTCATTCTGGAGGACTGATCTCAGGGAGTTCTAAGATGGAATGAGTTGTGAGTCGGGGAGAACGCAACCAAAAATGCCCACCGATGAGTGGGCATTGTCTGATCTATTCAAGCATTATGGATTACGCCGCATTGTCGCTGAAAACTTGGCAGCAACTCTGCTATATACCGCTTTATCGCCTGCCCTAGGCCCGTCAATGATGATACGGCCGATCGCTCGGGCCTCATTGCTCGAATGAACAAGCAGCTGTTGACGCTGTTTCTTCTCCATGTGCGGGAAGCTTGCAACGCGAGTCAGTTGTCCGAGATCTCTAGGGCTCAATCCCATATATACAGCTTACTCCATTTGTCAATTGCCACGCATTAACGCTTTGGTATCACCATAATTGGCTTGGAAAGATCAAGATAAGCAGATTTTCCGCCATCATCTCGGCCATCGGCAGCCCACTCAGTTCGATGCTTACTGACGAACGGCAAGAGAATCGCCTCCGCACCCACTTTTAGCTCTATCTCCTGACTCCATGGCTTGAATGGGCTCTGCCAAAGAGCCACAACTCTGCGTCTATCTTTTTTAGTTCCAATGTCTTTCGGATTCTTCGGAAGACTCCGATCACTCATCCCAAAACTGGTCACGGAAAGAACGGTGGATCCCGGGTCATCCGCGAGACTCGCTGCATAGCGACCAGGCCACCTCTCCTTGATTTGCGGTCCGTCCATTAAGAGAGCGATGACGAGGTTCGGGCCGACTGCACGCACGAGGTCGCCCACCGGGTCAGGTCTAGCCAAATCCTCGCAAATCAATGTGGATATCACCAGTCCATCTCGCGCAGCATAGAACATGAACTCTCGAGAGGAGATGTCAATATGTTCCCACCATTGCTTCCGAATATCGAGGGACGTCTCCAAATGATATTGCCCGATCTGCCCCTCGTCGATTTTCCACCGGTGATGCTTCTGCTGCACGAATGTGTTGGCGCCTAGCGCTGAAACTCGTACTTCGTTTCGGGGATATGCTCCCGCCTTAGCTGAAACCCGCACCCCTGC
Source organism: Granulicella arctica (assembly GCF_025685605.1). Classification (NCBI taxonomy): domain Bacteria; kingdom Pseudomonadati; phylum Acidobacteriota; class Terriglobia; order Terriglobales; family Acidobacteriaceae; genus Granulicella; species Granulicella arctica. The sequence continues at coordinate 3,431 of NZ_JAGTUT010000008.1, read as the reverse complement.
TATGAGCAACATGTCTTTACGTTCAGTAAATGAGGAGAGCGCTCTAAATTCCTGTTCGGTGACGGCCAGTTCCGGATACACCACGGCATGAATCTCGACACCTTCTAGACTGTCTGACCGCAAGAGAGTCTTCAGATGTGCAAGCGGTGTGGGCGTATGGGGTTTTGGCGCAAAAGTAAAGAAATCGAAAACCGGAGGCATGTTATCTATCTCATGATCGTTCGCGGTACAGGAACGCACTGCGCCGTCATCAACTTTCAGCGGCCAAGGAACGAACAAAACATTGAATGCAGGTCCAACTTGCTCCGGTAAAAAATGCCATCTCGGAATGATTTCGTTCGCTAGAATAAGCCCCAAATTGAGAGACAAAGATCTAATTGTCATTCCGCTCTGAGGTGTATGCATCTTGGGCAAGACACGCGCTATTTCTGGATGAATCTCTTTGCAGAGGGTAGCGCCATGAATTCCAACGTCTTTATCGCTTCCTTCGAGGATAAGATCCAACGCGTGGTCATAGAATGGGGTTTCCGCTGGGTCCAATGAAGGGTTCGGTAGACCCACGCGGCTACAGGCTTCGTCTGCACACGCAGTAAGAAACACGAGGTGCTCTAAAAGTTCGCGCTTCTTGCAGATGTCCTTTAGCAGCGTGCTGTTCTCTGCTGCAACCGCTGACCAGGCAAGTCGCACTTGCTTGGGAACTTTGGGCCAGCTCGTGCGCCATGTATCACCAATCAGACGGACATCGCTTACCCAGGTTGACGAAGCCTTAGGCGGCCACTTCTGGAGAATCGACGCGTAAGCGCCGCGTTGTATCAGTAGGGAGGTGGCCACAGCAAAAACATCGGCGGGCCATTCTGGGCACGCTCGTTGGCGCGTTGCCATGCGGGGTAACATCCGTTTCAGGACGATACCTACTGTCATCCCAGAGCCAAAGCGTTGTTCCTGAGCCTTTTTCTTGATCTGAGTCTTTATCGTCAACTTACGCACGTACCTATGCTATGTCTTTTCGGGAACGATCCCAAGCGAGCTGAAAACGAGATAAAGGATATATCATGCGCAATTGATTGGAACCATTCCGCCAATTACCCGTTATCCGTTACGTGTTTGCCTCGACCTCTGATCGTGTTTTCCACTGTGAAATGATGTCACCGGCCCAAGCGACTCCACTACTGCTCTTTTTAACTTTCGACGGATCCCTCGCGATGGAGGCGATTTCATCCGCATACGTCGGCTTTAGCTTTTGCTGGATTAGCCAAGCACGGACTTCTTCTGCGTCTACGGGTATCTTCGCCTTCTTCAGAATTCGAAAGAGATCAATCGTTTTATCTTTGTCTCGAGGATGGGCGAGCCCTGTCGATACATTGATTCCTGTCAGCAGCGACTTTAAAGCACTGACCACAATAGGAGCGGGCAGCGGGGCAGTAGAAGCTTGCGCATTCGTCAGGATATCTGTTGGTCCATGAGCATCAATCCACCCTTGAACATCCTCCATAAGCCACGGCACAACTATCATCGCGGCTGTACCATTGAGACCGTCGACCCTCGTCACCAGCCTTAGTGAAGCGTCAAGCAGTAATATAACGGCCTTTGGAGCAGACCTAGGCAACGTGACAGAAGAATAGTACCTTATCGGTTTTCCCTTTGAAACAAGAGATCGGCCCTGTGCCAAGACCTTGGTTTGGAATTCTCCAAGGAATTGCTCTATTGGAGTATGCCGAAGCTGAGCTTTCGTTTCGGTAACAATCCAGAGTTCTGAGCTCTCAGGAACTCCAAGTTGATCGAAAGAGAATTCCGCCGCCAAGATAAGAGCTTCAGCATCAGCGGGCTTGCTCACATAAAAATTTTGACGAGACATCGAAAATCCTTTCATAAATCGTTCCCGTTACTGGGATTACTCTTCCATCCAGCCCACTGATTTTTTAGAAATCCATAAACGCCACCTGCTGGTGCGAATAATGGGTACTTTTCCTTGAAAACAGCTAATGCTCGTTCAAAAGAATCACGCGGCAGTTGATCTGTGTAGGTCCCTAAGTAAAGCATGGCGATGGACGGCGCTCGAGAACACCCCTGATTGCAATGCACCAGGACAGAGCGAACGTTTTGCAGATTCTCCTGAATGAATTGAATCGCTGCATTCATGATTGAGTCGTCGATCCAACGTGGATCGGCAACATCTACAAGGTTCAGGATCAGGCGATTTCCACGACGGGCAATTAGGTATTCGGGATGGCTCTTATCAACTGCCCTCCCCGTATAGCCAAGGGCCTTGCGGTGATGTGGCTCTTTACAGGCATGAACGACAGCCCATTCTCTCGAGGCAAAGCTGCCATCTTCAAAGTCTTGTTGACAACCGACGAATAGCCCTGGATACACCTCGATCATCTTTGTCTCGTTTCCGTTAAATCTAGGTCGTTCATCAACCTGTTAGAGATTCTGTCTGGCATTTTTTGAGGTCGACATCAGGTGCAAAAAGCCCCAGAAATAACGCAGGGCTACCATGTAGATCCAGCATAGGAAGGTATTTACCCCCACACGTGAGCGCTAGACGAATCGTAAAAGAGCACTTCGAGGGGTGCCCGCGGGTGCCGACGAGATTTGAGCAGTTCGGCCCTGGCTGTAATGGCTTGATTGATCACGCTTGAGGAATCGCCGTATAGGCTCACAAAGAGCTGGCCGCACCGACCTTTTTCGATCTGCTTCAAAACATGAGCATCGTTATCCGCAAGTGAATGTCCGAAGATGAAGATCGCCGGCTTGGGTTGATCGCAGTTGCCTCGGAAACTTCTCAACCCTTTATGAAGATAAGCCGAATGCCGGATGCGTTCGATCTTTCCGCTGCTTGAACCCTCCGAGACGAATAGCGGAAAACGACCTTTCTCAAGTGCGGACCGGATTTGGTCAATCAGCGGCTTCCCGCCGGACCGTTGCCAACACTTCTTTTGCAGTTGAGATCCATAATCAAAGAGATGGAGAGCCCCATGCAGAAAATGAACATTTTGCTTGTGCGCCGCTTCAGCATCCCATGTCACATACTCCGCATCAAGTTCTTCATCCGGCGCGCGAAAGCCGTCATCGTGTTGTAAAAATTCTGCAGCTTCTACAGTCATCATCCCGTGAATGTCTGGATAAGGCGTAAGACTTTGATCATGGAGGAAAGTCCAATACAGGAGCAGATCGTAGTTCAACGTGTAGACACAACCGCGAAGATCCTTGTCATTGTTGCGAGACTCTCCCACAAAATGAGCTAAAAATTTGCGGCAGGCTCGATATTGCACATCGTTGACGTCGCTTGGGCGTTCGGGGTGTTTCCCGGCTATCGCTTGCACAAGCAGCTCTTTCAGAGCATCAGCATGACTGTTCATCTTCGCTTGTGCATTAGTATCTCCACCGTACAGTGGCAATAGGAGCACTGCCTGCCGAAGCGCATTTAC
>NZ_JAGTUT010000007.1 GCF_025685605.1 Granulicella arctica | reverse complement strand
CACACTGGAACCAAAATAGAGATCCGGGTTCCTGCCGCAGTGGCGTATCAGAGACGGCAGAGCCACATGGTGAAGATGCGGCACCACGTGACAAGTCACTGCAGGCGCTGGTTAAGGGCGTTCAAGAGTAAATAGATTTGCCTACTACTTTGGCTTCGACGACCTTTGCTGTAGAGGTTGAGCCAATGGCTTCGCTTCGTCAGAGATCGATGTAACCTCGTCGCAACGCTATGACGGCTGCGCCGGTGCGGTCGTCCGCGTCCAGCTTGAAAAGAATGTTTTTTATGTGGTTCTTCACGGTGTGTTCTGCAATGTTCAGCTCCGAACCAATAATTTTGTTGGATTGTCCTTTGACGACGCCACGAAGTACTTCAAGCTCCCTGGACGTTAGGGCATCTTCGGCTGCATGTACAGCAAGTTGCTGCGCAACTTCAGGGGGAATCTTTCTATGGCCCGCATGAACCAGCCGAATGGTTTCGATGAGTTCCGTTCGTAGCAGGTTCTTGAGCAGATAGCCGACCGCACCAGCTTTGAATGACCTGAGCACCTGTATGTCACCGGCCGACGACGAAAGGACTACAACTCTGGCTCGTGGATATTCCCTATGAATCGTGGTGATGGCTTCGATGCCATTCATGCCCGGCATCCTTATATCCATGAGGGTTACATCCGGACGATGCAAGCGGAAGAGGCGTACCGCTTCTTCTCCTCCGGCCGCTTCTGCAATGACTTGCATGTCCTTCTGTGCGTTTATCTCACCGGAGAGTCCAGCGACCATTATCGGGTGGTCATCTACGATCAGAACTCTAATAAGGCCACGTTCGCACATGTGTTCTCCCTATTTGCTCTCAAAGCGGGTCAGCACCAGCCAACCACATCCATCTTAGCGAAGGTGGCTTCAATGTGCCCGGCTCGAAGGGGCTGCTACGATCATCTTCCCGAGAGCCATGGCAAATGCTGATTTGATATTACTTCCGACGAGTGCAAGACCGTCTTTCGGTTCCCGTAAGACGGCGTAGGCGTAAATGCGCTCATGCTCCGTTGTTGTCTTTGTGAATCATCTTCTGCTTGCCAGGTCCTGCGAGATCACCTCTGGGAAACGTTGGCGATTGTTGCTGCAGCCCGTAACAGTAAAGTGCGCTGCAGCCCGAAAGGGCTAGATCAACCTGGCTTCAATTGGTCTTTCAGCCGACGACGATCGAACCTACAGTCGTGACTACGGCAGGGCGAAGTCAGACGGGATGGGCACAATGAGCGCTAGCGTCATTACGGAAACATTAGCTTGGCAAGGCGGAATCAGCTTGCCATACAGTTCTCTGGTCCGAGAGGTCACAGAGTTCGTCCGGGACACAGAGAGTGAGTTGTTGTTCAACCACTCAAGCAGAGTTTATTGCTTCGGGGCCCTGATGGGTGCGCGGAAGGGGATGGTATTCGACCCCGAATTGCTCTACGTAGGCGCAATGTTCCATGATCTTGGGCTGACCCGGGCTCATAGTAGCATGCAGAATCGATTTGAGGTCGACGGGGCAAATGCGGCGGTGGAGTTTCTCCACCAACGGGGGATCGGTGAACAGGCCGCACACGAGGTCTGGACAGCGATTGCACTCCACACAACGCCTGAAATTCCCCGGTATATGAGTCCCGTGGTCGCGCTTACCAGTGCCGGGGTTGAGATGGATGTTCTTGGGGTTGACTATGCCGACTACAGCATCGAGAGTCGCTCAGGCGTCGTGAAGGCGTTTCCTCGTTCGCCGTCCTTCAAAGAGGACATTATCGAGGCCTTCTACGAAGGCATCAAGCGTAAACCCCAGATCACGTTTGGAAATGTGACGGCAGACGTTATGGCGGACAAAGAAAGTGCGTTCCGGCCGAGAAACTTCTGTGATGTGGTTCGGATGTCCAGTTGGGCCTGTTGATGACCAGCTCAGCGAAGGATCAATGAGTGCGTCATGATCGAGCACCCCGATTGGGAAGGAGACCTTGCATTCCATGCTCAAAGATTTCATCGACATATGCGTCAGACAGAGGTCCGGTTCCCATCTGCAGTCTATAGTAAAGCGGCGCATAAAGCAGGTCAATCATTGCGTCGGGGTCAATATCTGCTCGGATCAGTCCTTGCTCCATACCCCTGCGAAAGTACTCCACTGCCATCTTCCTTCTAGGCATCGTCCAGCGATCATGCAGAGCTTTCGCCAGCTCGGGATCAAACTGCGCTTCCGCGAGGAGAGCGCGAATAAGCGCCCCATCTTTACCGCGGAAAGCTTTGGCCATAGTCCTCATTTGAAGGCGGATGCTTTCTGTAAACGAGACAGAGGGAGTGAACAAAGTTCCCGGGTCCACTCTTTCAACGAACGCGTCCATGATGATGGCTGCCTTATTCGGCCACCGTCTGTACACAGTCATACGACCGACAGCAGCCTTTGCAGCAATCGCGTCGATGCTCAAGCACCGGAAACCAGTGCTGAGCACCAGGTCGACTGCCGCCTTGAGGATCGCACGATGAAGCTTTACGCTCCTCGGCCTGCCTCCTTTCGGAGGAGCTGTCTGATCGCGTCCGGCATCGTTGCCCATACTTCTCAACTCTCTGAATCTTTAACGAGACAACTCATATCCTATCCTACGTAAATAGATACGGTATGTACCGTATCTGCAGCTCGGAGATCAAGCGAACGAACGCATGAAAAGGAGAAAGTTATGTCAAGCAGAATCGTTCTCATCACAGGCGCGCTTACAGGCATTGGACGTGCGACTGCGATTGCCTTTGCGAAGCAAGGTGCAAACCTCATCGTCTCAGGACGCACAGATGATGCGGGAAACAAGTTGGTGACGGAGTTGCGTGCTCTCGGCGTTGAGGCTGAATACATCAAAGCGGATGTTCGGCGTGAAGACGACGTTCGTAACCTAGTCGACCAAACGGTGCAACGGTTCGGTCACCTAGACATTGCTGTCAATAATGCCGGGACAGAAGGTCAGCCTGGGTTAGTCGTGGACCAGACTGCTGAAACCTTTCACGCAACGTTTGAGACGAACGTGCTAGGCACACTGTTGAGCATGAAGCACGAGATCCGTGCGATGCAGGCCGTAAAAAAGGGCAGCATTGTGAACATCTCGTCCAGCTACGGCAAGACAGGTGCGGCGTATGCGTCCGTCTACTCTGCAAGCAAGCACGCAGTAGAGGGCCTAACAAAGTCAGCTGCGCTGGAAGTTGCCGCTTCTGGGATACGGGTGAATGCGGTTGCGCCGGGACCGATCGATACGGGTATGTTGAGTCGGTTTACGGGCACGGAAGAGATCAAGGCTGGTCTGGCTGCGACGGTTCCGCTCAAGCGCGTCGGTCATCCTGAAGAAATCGCGGACACAATTGTGTTCCTCTCGTCCGACCAAGCTTCATTCATCACAGGCGCCACCTTCGCGGTTGATGGCGGTAAGACTGCAGCATAACGCGGTTTGTGAAATGCAGTAGGGAACATTTAGCTCGTTCGAGGCTGGCCTCAAGTGGAAGACACCACACGATCAGGAAAGGATCTGCATCATGGCAACCGACTCCGTATTTGTAGCAAATGCAGTGGGCGTATGGAAAGGAACTTTGGAGAGAGCCGACAAGTTCTTCAACAGCCTCCGCGAAGAGGAACTGCAGTACCGCGTAGCTCCTGATCGCAACCGCTTGATTTATCTTTGGGGCCACCTGACCGCAATGCACGATCGCATGAGCGTCCTTCTCGGCGTAGGAGAGCGGATTGCGCCAGCGTTTGATGAAGTGTTTCTTACCTCCGCCGACGGAGCTAGCGGTCTGCCGCCTGTAGAAGAGGTTCGTAAAGCCTGGAAGCTTGTGAGCGACCAGTTGAGTGCGGGAATCACCCGCCTGTCGCCGGATGAGTGGTTGGAAAAGCACACATCTGTAAAAGACGAGGACTATGCCAAGGATCCTCTTCGCAACAAGCTATCGATTTTGCTTACACGCACGAATCACCTGTCCTATCACCTCGGCCAGACCAGTCTCGTCCAGCGCTAGAAGCTCTAGCTGCTCCAATACCCTGTGAGGTCGCGCCTCCCTCTAACCGCTTTGAGATCTATAGGAGATCTGCAATGAACGATCTATCTGGAAAAACTGCACTTGTAACAGGGGCTTCCCGAGGCATCGGGCGCGCGAGTGCCTTGGCCATCGCGAAGGCCGGCGCAAATGTGCTCGTTCATTACGGACGAGGCGCGAAGGAAGCTGAAGCCGTCGTTGCTCAAATCAAGGCAGACGGAGGCCACGGTCAGGCAGTTGCTGGCGACATGACCCATCCCCAGGGGCCAAGTCTACTCGCAGCTGATGTTCGCAGCATCCTCGGTGATCGTCTCGACATCCTCGTTGCCAATGCGGGTATTTCCAGACCAGGAACGATCGACAAAACGACCATCGAGGAGTTTGACGAACTATTTGCCATAAACGTCCGTGCACCGTTCTTCCTGGTTCAACAACTTCTGCCGCTCCTGGCGAACGGTAGCAGTATAGTCGTTACATCTTCGCTTGCCGCTCACGCTGCCGTTGACGGTCTCTCCGCGTATTCCATGACGAAGGGAGCCCTCGACACGATGGTCAAGCACTTTGCATACGAACTCGGACCTCGTGGCATCCGGGTGAATGCCGTCGCCCCCGGGATCGTCGCAACGGACATGTCTGAGTTTGCAAAAACGGACCAGGGCCGCGACTATGCCATGAACATGCAAGCGCTTAAGCGTGTAGCCGAACCAGAAGACATCGCCGGTGTCATAGCGTTTCTTGCCTCGGACGAGGCCCGCTGGATCACTGGAGATACCGTGAGGGTCGATGGCGGTTCCAAGCTGTAGTCGGGTGCAATATACAGCGCACACTCATTTATTCGGCGATCGTCGGAGGGACCAGAGGCGCTGGCCAACCTGCTCATTCGAGTTCACTACCAGTTCGTCCTGGCTTCGATCCCTTCGCGAAGGGACTGGGACATCAGGATCCGACCTTGTTTACAAGACGCTCTACACGGCTATACAGGTACCAATCTGACAGCTTCAGGTAACAGCAGAGCGAAGTACAGGAGCCACACGATGCCACCAACAACCCCGGAAGAAAACAAGGCGCTAGTGCTCGAGGCCTTTGACATTCTCTTCAACAAGCGTGACTACGAAGGAGCGGCGGCTTTCTGGTCGCCACAATATATACAGCACAGTGCCCATATTGGGCCGGGACGAGATGGTCTCTTCAATCTTATTCGGTCCGCTCCAAGCACGTTGAGGTATGAGAACCAACTAATCGTCGCTGAGGGCGACTACGTTATCGCGCATGGACGTTTCAGTGGGCATGGAAGGCCTGCGGCGTGGATCGCGGCGGATGTTGTCCGCTTCGAGAACGGCCTTTTGCAAGAGCACTGGGATGTTCTGCAAGACGAAGTAACCCAAGCAGAGTCCGTGAGCGGCCTTCCGATGTTCGGTGATCGGTTCACAGCGTGAATAGCCGCTCAGTCTGCAGGCTGGGTTGTAACATGGTGCGGATCTTGCGATCAGTAGTGAACATTAATTGCTAAACCACCTTCAACTAAGTAATCGAAAGAAAGAGGAACACCATGAAATTAACCGGAAACACGATCTTCATCACTGGCGGAGGGTCCGGCATTGGCTGCGCCTTGGCTGAGCAGCTTCATAAACTCGGCAACAAAGTCATTATTTCGGGCCGTCGTAAGGGCCATCTCGATCGCGTCGTTGCTGCAAACCCAGGGATGGAAGCGGTTGAGCTTGATGTTGCCGATCTCAAAAGCATTCAGTCCATGGCATCAATGCTTATCGCGAAGTACCCCGATCTCAACGTGCTCTTCAACAATGCCGGCATCATGCTTCCAGACCAGGCAGCGGGGGCAATCGACGAAGAGTTGCTCACCTCAACGGTAACCACAAACCTTCTTGGACCCGTGCGTCTGACATCCGCGCTTATCGATCAGCTAAAGAAAACGAAGGGAACCGTGATCTATAACACTTCAGTTCTTGCGTTTGTGCCGCTCTCGCTGACCGCAGTGTATTCCGCTACCAAGGCGGCTCTGCACTCGTACGCATTGTCTCAACGATTCTTGCTGGAAAAGAGTGGCGTGCGTGTTCTCGAGATCGCTCCTCCATGGGTACGCACTGACCTTATGAACAGCCAGGAAGCAGCTGAGGCAATGCCTCTCGACGAGTTCATTGCGGAAACCATGCAAGTGTTGGGCACTGACGCAGACGAGATTGTCGTTGAGAGGGCAAAGCCGTTGCGCGCTAACCCTGGTCCCTCAGAGCATGCCTTTGTAAATGGGCTTAACGACCATATGCTGGCTCTCTTCTCCGGTGCGGCAGGTGCCTGATGTGATAGGGGGGAGGACGGTGGTCAGAGGCAACCAAGCCTTGCCAAAGCCGTTTGAACCCCCTTCTTTCCAATGCGCAAGTGATGGATCTGTCAGGACGAACGAAGTGGCCGCATAGCGCGATCAAGCTGCATGCATCTTGCCGCTGTTGCCTTCGCTGGGATGACCGACATCGGAGCACTTTCGTCCAGCGCCAGACGAACTAAGCACTCTGATTTCAAAGCAGGTACTACCACCCCAGAAAACGTTGGACGACATCATGTATCACTGGACGGATCGAAGTCGCAATCTGCAAAGTGCGTGTGGGCGGCAGAGGCTGCCATCTGCGATATAAGACGTGGTTCGTGGATGGTGGCGCCGCGACCCTTAGTACGAACGAAGAGGTAAAGTATGGCAGGTAAATTGCTCGACTTGGTATTGGATGCACATGGTGGTATGAATCGATGGAGCGAGCTATCCGATCTGATCGTGGACACAACTCTAGGGGGTTCTCTGTGGGCCCAGGTAGGTGTCCCAACGATTTTGCCTAACGTCAGACTGTCTCTGTCGCTCAAACGCCAACATGTGATGATGCACTCGGATACAGCGAAAGAACGAATGCTATTTGATTCGTTCGGGATGTCACTGTTCGCTCCAGAGCAACGTCCACTTCGTCTGGAGGACCCTCGCCAGTCCATCATGGAGCGACCAGGATATCCATGGACGGAGCTTCAGGCCGGTTACTTCATTGGCTACGCGATGTGGCAATACTTGACCGCACCTTTCCTTTATTCTTACCCGGGATTTCAGACTGAGGAAGTTGAAGCATGGCATGAGGGTGGTGAGACATGGAGAGTTCTTCGAATCACTTTTCCGGATCACATCGAAACCCACACGAACGTTCAATACGCCTACTACGGGCCTGATGGTCTCCTGCGGCGTCACCGCTACGCAGTAGATATTCTGGGCGGCATTGTTGGAGTCAACTATGCGTCCGCCTATCAACAGATCAACGGAATCATGGTGCCAACAGTACGCGAGGTATTTGCAGCCGATATAGAAGGTAATAAAATCGGCAGCCCGCCGGTCGTCACAATCAAACTGGACAGGTTGTTCTTTCAGTAGGTTTTGAAGTCAGGACTTCCAACTGCGTGGCGATGGCGCCAACTAAGCGTGACTCATGCTTCCAGCGGCACTCAGCAGAGCCTGCGAATTCGAACCGTTGAAGGCTAAACAAGCGATCACGTCCGGACTTGCACAACCGAAACGTGTGGTAGGAACAGGAGAACATCGTGATGTCCAGCAAACCCGCACAAAGCGTATTCACTAGCAGCCGCCTTGTGGAAGGTGTCTCATTGGGTGCTTTCGATCTGAAGCATCGGGTGGTAATGCCGCCTCTCACTCGGTCGCGATCGACCTGGCCGGGATCTATTCCAAATGACCTCATGGCTTTGTACTACGAGCAACGGGCATCCGATGGTGGTCTCATCATCGGTGAGGCAACGAACATTTCGCAACTTGGCACAGGATGGTTTGGATCTCCGGGTCTCTATACCGAGGCACAGGTCGAGGGATGGAAAAACGTTCTGGGCAAAGTCCATAATAAGGGAGGGCTGATGGTAGCGCAGCTCTGGCATACCGGCCGGGCGTCGCATAGAAGCCTTCACGAACCTTTGGACCCCGTCTCCGCATCGGTAAATCCCTCTTACTGGCAGCTCGAAACACAGCTGGTGTCGACGCCTAGTGGCTGGATACAACCTTCCCCTCATCGTGCTCTCTCTGTGCCCGAGATCAAGAGCATTGTGGAGGATTATGCCGCCGCTGCCAAGCGGGCTCAACAAGCTGAATTCGATGGGATCGAGCTGCACGCGGCCAACGGTTACCTGATCGATCAGTTTCTTCAGGATGGCAGCAATCAGAGAGAGGACGAATATGGTGGCTCGATTGAGAACCGCCTTCGTCTTTTGTGTGAGGTTGTGGAGGCGCTGCAGTCAGTCTGGCCGCGAAATCGCGTTGGCGTACGAATTGCTCCAGGCAGCGTGTTTAACCAGATGCATGACAGCGACACCGTCGGCTTATTCACCGCTGTTGCAAAGCGAATGAATGACTATGAGCTAGCTTATCTGCATGTGGTGGAGCCCCGCATCCGCGGGAAGGCCCTGCATGAAGGAGAGTCAGTTGAAACGGGTCGACTGGCATCCCATATGGTCAGAATGTCCTATGGCGGAAAGTTGATCGCGAACGGAGGTTTCACACCCGAATCAGCAGAAACCATCATCCGCGATGGGGACGCTGATGCGGTGTCTTTCGGCAAGCACTTCATTTCCAACCCCGACCTTCCCCGGCGCATTCGTGAAGGAATTCCTTTATCGGAGTACGATCGCGACTCGTTTTATACCTTCGATGCCAAGGGCTACACAGACTATCCTGTGGGCGCTTCCTCGTAACCCATATAGTCTGTCGGAGAATGGCTCTATGGCCCTGCCCCATTACGACTCGAAGTTGGCCCACCTGACAGAGCGCTTCGGCATTACCTGGAGCACTCTTTGTACCCGCCAGCCGAAGGAGGTCCTATCATTTCTCGAAAGAGCACAGAAGAGCGGCCCCATAGATCAGTTTTGATGAGTAAGTAGGACGGAGTTGAAAAGAACCTTGCGAAGAGCTTCCATCGGAAGCCGACTCTTGATCGCTTTAGAGACAAGAACCGCACCCTCAATCGAAGACTGAATGAATGCCGCGAGACCAATGACATCGGTTCCTTTTGGCAATTCGCCCACTTTTACTGCTGCCCTAAGGCAGTATCCGAGATTGAATTGCAATTCGAGGAAAATCTCACGGACGCGCTCCTGTAACTGATTCGTACCCTCCGAGTGGTCTGCTCCAAAGTTCCCCAACATACAACCATTCCACTCATCATCATTGTTCATCGTATCCAACATGCCATCAAGCCATTTCCTAAGGCGTGACAGCGGTGGAAGCGCGTCGTTTAAGAGTGTCTGCCCTGTGAGGCCGAAGCAGCTCTTGTAATAGATGTTGAGGACCTCGATGCCGAAGGCTTCTTTCGAGGAGAAGTGATTGGTGAAGGATCCTTGCGGAACCTCTGCAGCTTTGGTGATATCGCGGACACTCGAACCCGCGAAGCCTTGCTTGTGCATCACCCGCATTCCCTCTACGAGGATTTTCTCTCTATGCGACGACTTCGGCACGATTCACCTTTCTGCAACTCGCGGGCTACGGCGAGGACTATAGGACTGTTACCAGTCGCTGTTTATCTGCTTAGCTACTTTCGGGAAATTGCCGGTTATTTCGCAAGAACCTCAGTACTACCACTCCACTCGTGCAGAGATGAGCGCCGCAATGACGCGCAGTAGTGACTGCTCTTTCCTGCTTGCGGGCACACGGCGTAGTTTCAAAAAATCTCTGCATCGTAGTGAATCTCCCGACCATCTACTACTACGTTCGTACGTATTGAAAGGATAACATGCAAAATTTAGATTTTAGCGCAGACAGTCGCTCTGCAGTCTCCCGTCGTGGTTTTGTCTTTGGTTCTGCCGCCGTCGCAGCGGCTTCCTTGGCAGGCGGGAAGTCCTTCGCCGAATCCTCCGGTTCTAGCAGCGACAATGGATCAGAAGGTACAGCGATCACCGTTCCTACCCGGTTCGTCGAAACAAATGGCATCCGTTTCGCATACCGCCGCTGGGGCAAGAAGGGCAATCTTCCTCTTGTCTTCAACCAACACTTCACCGGCAATCTGGATAACTGGGACCCTGCGGTTCTGGATGGACTCGCTCGTGAGCGCGAGGTCATCATCTTCAACAACGCCGGCATCGCCAGTTCGACGGGCGAAGTTCCCTCGACCTTTGCCGGGATGGCGAAGAACGCTGAGCTCTTCATCGATGCCCTTGGCATGACGCAGGTTGACCTTCTTGGTTTTTCAATCGGTGGCATGGTAGCGCAGCAAATCGTGGTGGACCGTCCCGAACTCGTGCGCAAGCTCATCCTTATTGGGACGGCGCCGCGAAACCAGGACGCCGGCAACGGTACGGGATACATTACGCCGGAGACGGCCAGCGTGTTTGGCGCTTCCTACAATCCGCCGGAAAACATGTGGCTCAAGGTGTTCTTCACAGATTCAGAGAAAAGCCAGGCAGCCGGACGGGAATTCCTGAAGCGTTATCTCTCACGTACCAAAGACCGTGACGCCGCAATCAGCGAAAAGGTAGCACCGGCACAGATCGCAGCCGTTGGCGAGTGGGGAGCCCATCCGGGTGAGCGCTTTGCTTACCTAAAAAGCATCGCGCAGCCCACGCTCATCGTAAGCGGCAACCACGACGTCATCGTTTACACGGTCAACTCGCTGCATCTTGTGCAGAACCTGCCAAACGCGAAGCTGATCCTGTATCCGGACGCCAACCATGGTTCCTGGTATGAATACCACGACGACTTTATATTCGAAGCAAATCGCTTCTTGAATGCATAACCAAGAGCGCGGCGGTGCGTTGCAAGACGCGCCGCCACCAAAGACGGAAGTGAGGAGAACGAAACATGACTCTCAAAGGAAAACTTGCGTTGATCACGGGCGCCTCCCGGGGGATTGGCAGGGCAACAGCCCTGGCGATCGCCGCTGAAGGTGCACACGTCCTCCTGCACTTTGGTAAATCGAAAGATGCTGCGCTGGAGTTGCAGCAGCAGATTGTGACCGAAGGCGGTCGGGCTGACCTGTTGGAAGCACCGCTCGAGACGCTCGACGGCGTTGAGCATCTCGTCAGTCAGGTGCAGAAGCTGGCTGAAGGAGGCCTCGACATTGTGGTCCTCAATGCGGGTATCTCAAAGGCGGGGTCGATGGAGTCCCATACACCTGAAGACTTTGACAACCTGTTCGCCACAAACGTAAGAGCGCCCTTCTTCCTAATGCAGAAGCTGATCCCGTTGCTGAAGTACGGCTCCAGCGTTGTTGTTACGACGTCGCTTGCCGCCAGATACTCTCCGGGTGAAGCGGGCGCGAGCGGCTCTCCGTCACTTCCGGCTTATGCGGCGACCAAGGGCGCGCTGGAAACCCTGGTTCGTCAGTGGGCGGCACAGCTTGGGGTCCGAGGCATTCGGGTCAACGCGGTGTCACCGGGCGTCATTGCCACGGACATGTCCAACTTCACCAAGACGGAAGGTGGGCAAGCACTGGCGTTGAGTATGCAGGCACTCAAGCGCATTGGGCAGGCTGAAGACGTAGCCGATGTGATCGCATTCATGGCGTCAGATAAGTCCCGCTGGATCACAGGCGCGAGCATTCCTGTGGACGGAGGTTCGAAGCTATGAGCACGGAACGTATTCTGCGACCAAAAGAAGTAAGGATTCCAGGGCCGGATCACCCTATCGAGATCGCGCCGGCCAACGGTCGAGTGCGCGTGCTGGTCGGGGATAAGGTTATTGCCCTGAGCGTCCGCGCCCTCGTTCTTGAAGAAGGGGGTTATCCGCCGGTCTTCTACATACCGCGTGAGGACGCTGACATGTCGCTTCTGGAACGGACAACACATTACAGTTACTGCCCCTACAAGGGCGACTGTACCTACTTCTCGATTCCTACCGGCGGAAACAAGTCGGAGTTCGCGGTGTGGAGTTACGAAGACCCGTACGAAGCCGTAGCGCTCATCCGCGATCATCTTGCCTTCTATCCGACTCGTGTCGATGCGATCGAGTTTAAACCCGAACCCGCCGAACTGTGAAACTTCGAGGAAGCACCATGTCTGAACAGCCTCTACTTACCCCCTACCGATTGGGCGATCTTGAGCTCGCGAATCGGATCGTCATGGCACCTCTCACCCGTATGCGAGCACATCCGGTCGATCATGTGCCCACCGCCGTGATGGCTGAATATTATGCCCAGAGGGCGACCGCCGGCCTAATCATCTCTGAGGCCATCGCCATCAGTCCAGATGGGTTTGGATGGGCGGATACAGCAGGCCTCTGGAGCCCGGAGCATGTACGCGGATGGCGTCAGGTGACGGACGAAGTCCATAAGCGAGGCGGGAAGATTATCGCCCAGCTCTGGCACACGGGCGCCATCTCACACCCGGAGCTTCGCGACGGTGCGGTGCCGCTATCCGCATCCGACGTCGATCCGGGCCAGGTGTCTGTGACCCGCGAGGGGAGGAAGCCCACGGTTGCTCCCCGCCCCATGACTACGGAGGAGATCCAAACCACGGTGCGCGACTATGCCCGTGCCGCCAGGAACGCGATCGAGGCAGGCTTCGACGGTGTACAGGTCCTCGCTAACTACCTCTATCTCATCGCCCAGTTCATGAACCTGTCGACGAATCGCCGGACGGACGCCTACGGCGGCGCGCTTGAGAATCGTGCGCGCTTTCTGTTCGAAGTAGTCGAGTCGGTAGTGGAAACCGTGGGCAACAAAAGGACAGGAATCAAGCTTAGCCCGATGCACGAAGGCGGCGCCTTTGCAGCAAACGAAGAAACGCTGCCAATTGCGGAATATGCCATCCAAAAGCTGAGCGGCTACCACCTCTCGCACCTTCTCTTGATGGGGAACATGACAGACTTCACAGGCACGCCACTCCAGAAGTTGACCGGCGACGGCATGTTCGAACACTTCCGTCCATTGTATGAAGGCACCCTGATCGCAAACGTGATGATGGATCGCGACCGAGGCAATCGCTTGATCTCATCGGGCCTAGCGGATCTCGTCGCCTTCGGACGGCCATTCATCTCGAACCCCGACCTTGTGGAGCGCTACAAGATCGGCGCGCCCTTAGCAGATGTCGATTGGACCACCGTCTACGCCTCAGACGCGACAGGTTATTCCGATTACCCGATGTCCCAACCTATCTGACATTCCTACTTTGCAGCTACAGGTCATGTTGTAGCTCGTTAGGAATGACAGGGTGGCTAGCCCATTAGAAATGTCAGTATAGAGCCGTAGCCGTCGTGCTGTGGGAATGTGTGAAATCGCCGCACTTGGCGATTTTGCATATTTCCACAGCTTTGGGCGCCGGCGGTTTTTCGACATAGTCTGGCCCATAGATCTGCCGGCCGCGCTTCTTGTACCCACCCTTGGCGCTGTTGGTTAGCACCGTAGTCGGGCGCTTGAGTTCCTGCTGCGCCCTGACAATCGTCAACGCATGACTCAGGCGCTTGTTCTCGATCGTTGCTGTATGGCTCACACGCTGGTCTTTGCTGAAGACCCGATAGGGAAGCAAGTGGCCTTTCCAGCGCACCTCGAGCGGTCTGTCGGCGAAGTCGTAGACCTCGACGTACTGGCCGGGCAGCTTGTCGGCCAGCTCGCTGCGCTCCAGCAGGATCTGCTTCCGGTCGTACGCCAGGCTGAGTTGCTGGCTGACATGACGCAGCTCACGATGGCACAGGATGTCGGTCAGTCGGGAAGCCTGCACGTTGAGCCTTCGGTGCAGGTTCTCGGTCCTTACCGGGGCCAGCGCGAACTTCTCGTTGAACCGCTCCAGGAACCCTGGCAGGAACTCGTTACCCGCAGCCATGCCGCTGATGTTCGCCAGGCGAAGCTCCTTCACCAACCGATCCTGCAGGGTGCGGTTGGCTCGCTCCACGCGGCCCTTGGCCTGGCTGGAGTTCGCGCAAAGGATCTCGATGTTGAGCTCTGCCAGTGCGCGGCCGAACTGTGTCATGCCCTGGCCGCCCTTCGCATCCGGCTTGTTGACGCGGAAGACCGTGTGCTTGTCCGAGTAGAAGGCAACAGGGCAGCCGTGCGTCTGGAGATAGCCTTGTAGCGCCGCGAAGTAGGAGTCCGTGCTCTCGCTTGGCACGAAGCGCAACTGCATCAGCTTGCTGGTCGCGTCGTCGATGAAGACCAGCAGCGTGCAGGGCTCACCGCGTTGCTCGAACCAGCGGTGGTCGCTGCCATCGATCTGGATCAGTTCGCCATAGCTCTCGCGTCGAAGCCGCGGCTGGTGGAAGGTTCTCCGTTGTGTTCGCGACAGCCACAAACCTTCGGCCATCATCCATCGCCGCAAGGTCTCCTTGCCGATCCGGAGCTGATGCTTGTCCAGCAGCATCTCGGTCGCCAGCGTCGGCCCGAAGTCCGCGTACCTGGTCTTGACCAGTTCGACCGCGTACTTCCGGATGCCTTCGTTGTGACTTCTGTTGGATCTTCTTCCACGCGCCTTGTGGATCAGCCCGCTGCCGCCGTCGGCCTCGTAGCGGGCCAGCAGCCGAAACGCCTGGCGCCCGCTGATCGCGAGCACGGCTGCCGCCGCAGCCACCGTCCGACGCCCAGCCCGCACGTCACTCAACACTTCGATCCGCCTCAGATCGCGCTCGCTCATCGAGATCCATCCCATCCTTAGAACCTGACAGTTCTAATGGGCTGGACCATGACATTTCTATCGAGCCGCTACAGGTCAACTATACAGAATGACCGTTATCAGACGTAAACCTTTTGCAATGAACAACATAAGCGTACCATGCGATCCGGCATCAGACAAGCGGCAAACGGACCGTGGAAATGCCGCGTCCATGGAAAGCGTGGAACGGTGAAGCTGTCCCACCCTTCCCACCGGCGCTTGGAAGGGACCAAAGAACCGGCCCCTCCCACATTGCCACCGTCCCGACAACGGTCATGTATTTATGTAAGGACACAAGATAAAAAGACGCGTTTACGGTGTAGGACTTCCTGTAATCGACTTGGGCAGGATCAGGACGATACCGGCGGCAAACACTGCGAAGCCTGCCCACTCTTGCCAATGTTGATGAGAGGCCCCAAAAAGCATTAGACCTGCTCCGATGAGCATAGCGCCACACCAACGCTTTCCTACTGGCATAGTTCCTCCTCCAAAGAACGAACCTACTGAACGTCTGATACCTGGCTGTTGAGAAAAACCACCTTCATGTCTTTGTAGACGTAGATCTGTTTTGCCCCAAGATCAACGATCTTGTCTGGGTTGCCGAGCGACTTCTTCACCTCGTCAGGTCTCATACCGAGCTTGATGGTCTTGCTCTCGACGGTTGAAGCTGTGGCTGGGTCGGTGATGATGGTGTCGATGGTCTTCTTCATGTCCTCGGGCGTCATGTTCTCCAGGCCTGGGAGCTTGACGTTCACTTCGGCTCTATAACGGGTCCCTCGGCCATCTCCCAAGGTTGCGACATCGACGGTGAGCAATTCGAACATGGCTGCATCCCGCTTCACGGTGATCTGCGTGACATAGACCTTCTCATTCGGAGCAAGCGTGCGCGAATGGCTGGTATTGCCACCGAAGGCGGCGGCAAAGTCGGTCGCCTGAGTGATCTGTCCATTCGTGTAATTTGTCTCGATGATGGCGTTCTTGGTGTTCGCAACGTCGGCGTAAATGCCGGGAAGCCGAACGGCTAGGATAGGTCCTGGCTCAGTGACCCGTGTGTAGTCGAAACCGGCTAAACCATTCATTCCTACCCTGGTGAGTGGGTAGAGGGCTACGAGCTGGTCACGAATGGCCCGGTTGTTTGGAGCGCAAAAGGCCGGGGCAGGGGTCAATGCACAAACAAGGGAAGCGGTGACAAGGGCGCGGGTGGGGGAGAGGAAACGCATGGTTGATCCTTTGAAGGTTAGCGCCCACGACTGTGGCGATGCTGGACGACAGGAGCTTGATCCAGCGCAATGGCGCTGGAAGGAGCTTCGCTTTGCTGCTGAACTTGAAGGGCAATGGCAGGCTTCAATTGTTCCGGAAGTGCAATGGTGAGAGCTACAGCGTTCGCCTGAGCTGATCCATCAGACGTGTAGACACTCACCTCCCGCCCTGTGCGGGAGAGCGAAACGGACTCGGATGTAGCTTGGAACGATCCATCCTGACTGATAAGAACTCTGTCTGGAGCACCCGTCTTGAGGCTGTCAACGGCATAGCCGTGTTCGATGTGCTTCGCTTGTTCTTTGGTCAGTCGCACGCTTTCGCCCTTGTCGAGACGTACTTCTAGGTTATCTCCGATGGCGGCAATGGTGCCAAAGTCGCCTTTTCGGATGCCCTGCGAGGCATTGGGTTGGGACATTCGTACTCGGTCTCCCGGCGCGAACTCTTGGTGTTCCTCGCGGTAGACCTTGCTTTGGGTGGTCATGGCTGTAGTGAGATGCGGGCTGTAGATCACCTCGTCGCCGTGAGAGGTCCTGACGGTGAGCTGGTTGTTCCTGGTGTCCGTGGCAACGACCACGGCGGCGCTGTCGTTTGGAATTCCCTGGCTGGCTGGGCTCCCTTGGCGGTACTGGATGATGTCGCCGGGGGCGTACTGAGCCGCCAGCTTCGGGTTCGTCAATTCCTTCTCGATGTGGACGGGAAGAGCCTTGCTATCCGGTGCAACGGTCCCCGACGCTTGCAGGTCGGCTCGGATAAGTTCATTCAACTCCCGCCGCTCGGCTGGGTCTTTGGCGATGACGACACTGTTGGAAGGGTGCTCTGCGTAGGCCAGCGCAACCGCTGCGATGCGATGGTTTGGGTCGGCATACTCACGCACCTGGACAACGGTGTTCTTCTGTGGAGCTGGGTCGGGAGACTTGCGGAAGTCCACGGCGGAGGTTTTGCTGATGTCGGTTGCCAGCCGTGCTCCAAGCCCGTCCGCATCGTTGGTGTAGATCCTCGCGTCGTGCTCCGCACGCGAAACCGCGACGTAGGCTAGCCGGGTATTGATAAGAGAGCGGGCCGAATCCGTGTCGATATTGGCGATGACGCGGCCCTCGGTAAGCCCTTGCGAAACGTGAGACGTGACGGCGTAGCCGTGGTCGAAGTGCCTCATCTTGGCCGGGTCGAACTGGTCGGTGCGTTCTTTCCTGCCGTCCATCTGGACGGTAACCTGTCCGGTCTCGAGCTTGGTGATGGTGCCTAGATCGCGGTTGTTGACACCCAAATCCTTGTTTTTCGTTGTGAACTGTATCCGATCGCCGGTCGCAAACTCCTTCTGGGTTTCGCGGTAGGCGTTCACACCTTTTAACCGCTTTGGATCGTAGGTAATGGCCTTCCCGCCGTCCTGCTGGACTGTAATGGTGTTGTTCCTGGCGTCTGCGGAAAGCACAACGGCGGTGCTGTTCCTGGCTATCCCATGGGCCTTGCTGCCCTTCTCGTATATAAGGATGTCCCCCGTTTTGTACCGCGCTGCCCACCCTCGATCCGCGCCGGTCATGTCGGAACGATGGGCCAGAACGAAGAAAGTCTTTTGCTCCGCTCCAAGCCTCCCGGTCTCCTGCAATTCGACCCGCACCGCTTGATTGATAAGCTGGCGGCTGCGGTTGTCTTTGCCGATGTAGAGACGAGCGTGATGATCCTCTCCAAGCCAGAGGGAAAAGACGTTGTAGCGCTGATTGAAGGGGAACATCGCGTAAAACGCTGAGAGGTTCCCGATGGTTTCCTCGATCACGGTCGCCTGGGCGTCCACGAAAGTCCGGTGAACGAGTGGCGTATTCTCCCTGAGTTCTTCCCCGCTTTCAGCCGAGAGGAGAAGCGTCACAGTGTACTTGCCCTGAGCTTTCTTGCCCAACTCCTTAACGACTAAACCAAGATCGTCCACACCTTCCGAAGCCGCCTTTGCACCCGCGCCCTGGTCGAGCTGGGCGAAGTTCTTCCCGGCCATGATGCGCTGGAAGATGCCGACCTTGAAGAAGTCAATCCACTTCTCCTGGGCGCTGATTTCCTTGCGTACGGTGGAGGAAGATTGCGGCCTCCATGTGGTGCAAAGCACGCTGTCGCAGGTCAGATTGGTGATGCTGCTGTAGAGGCAGGGCTGTGACACGGCGGGCGTGCTCGACGCGGAGAACATCTGCACATGGCGCTTCCCTACTCGCAGATGATCGTTGTGCCAGGACACCGCGCTTGTGGCGATCTGCTGGTCTACTCCCTGGTCTGAAACGAGCGGGATGTGCCCTGCCCATGCTTCAAGATTGAACAACTCCGCAAAGAACTTGAAGGCTTTCTCTTTGCCTACAACCTTCAACCCGATGACGCTGCTCAGGTGCGTTTCAAGAATGGTTGCTGCCTTCTGAAGCTGGGAGATGAGCCGGTCGTTCTCGTCGGCCTGATCCTTCGGCTTGGCCGCGAATGGAGACGCCAACTTGGGCTCTAGGGTGAGGCACCAGTGGAGGTCGATACGGCGAAAGTTGGCTGTCTTTGAAAGGAAATCCAGCCGATGATCTACAAAGGATTGGGTGATGGGATCGGCGTACTTCTTCTGGCGCGGAATCTCGAACCCGGAGGTCACGCGCATGTACTGGTAGAGCCCGAAGTCTTCCGTAAGGCCGCGTACACCGCCTTCGACGCCTCGCATCTTGGAAGCTATCTCGGGGTCGGTGAGCCCTTCTTCGTCGGCTCCATCGACTTCAAAAAGCAAGCCGTAGCCGCGTGTCTTGCTCGCAAACACGGTAGGTGTGACGAAGCGGACAATGGGCATGATGCTGTTGGCAGCCCCGGCGTCGGTGAACCATGGATTAGCGTTTGCGCGGGTCATAGTAGCTCTTCTGGGTCCAGCTCAGGCCCCACAGTTGGAACATCTTGGGGTGTTTGCGGATGATGACCGAGCAGACCACGGTAATCACAACGAACATCACGATGGATAAAACAAACAACCGAAGCAGGAGAGCCATCAGCGAGGCAATCACAATGCCCATCCAGATTGGCAAGCTCAGACCGAGCTTCTGCCGGGGTTTGTTGAGGGCTTGATTGATCGCCAGTGGCTCTCCACGCTTGGTTGTCTGCATGGCTAAATGCTCTGTCCGGTGAGCGAGGAAACCCACTGTGGTGCAAAACCAATGACAATTCCGGCGAACAATCCGCCGCCGATTGCCATGAAGCCTCCGGAGATGTTTCGGCCCATGAACTGGAACACTCCGAAGACAATCCCGATCACGACGGCGAGTGCGCCGCCAAGCAGACAGCTCGTTTCGATGGTCTTCATTGCGGCAGTAACGCCGGTCACGTCCACACTTCCCTGGGCGTGAGCTGCGATGGGAGAAATTGCGACTGCAAGCAAAACAGGCCCGAGTGTGAGAGCAGCATCCTTAGCCCGCTGCTTGGTGAAAGTTCTGGATGCCATGGCTGAAAGGCGGTAATTCATCGTTGCGGTCAAGGGAGTTCTCCTGTATTAGCTGTTGACTGTCTTCGTTTGTGCTCTGTAAAGAGCCTTCTTGGTGGTGAATCACTCCAAGTAACGGAGTTTTGCGGCGCACGACCTCACCGACACGCGGGACTTCCGCCGCCGTGTTCTTGTTGCTGTGTCACCGCAAACTGTGTCTCATGGTGCCGTCAGAGACATAAAGTTGAACCTCCTTGCTATCTCCGTTGTCCGTTGAACGAGGCGAACAAAAGGTGTAGATTAGGCATCTACTAATAGGCGCGTTGAGTGGGAGGCTTTTTGACACCCCTGCATCAAATTTCTTCAGAGCACATGCTTAGGGCCCAGTTGCATCTCGTAGACAGCAAGGGAGTCCCACTATGTCCAACACTTCAAATAGCCTGCGAGACCGCATTTGTGTGGGTTACTCGCGACAATCCGGATTTTGATCAAGCTCAGATTGCGAATTGGGCTGAGGAAATTGGCTCGATCATGCGAGATCGTGGCGAACTCATCAGGTCCCCTAGGCGGTATGCCCATATGGCCCTTCGTGGCAAAGTGCGCGATTGGCGAAGGACTGGTGCTGGCCGCGCGGAATTGAGAGGCGCGGGGTCAGAGCTGGAGCACATCGGCGGCGTGACTGAGTCATTTGCGATCGATGTAGAAACAAAGATTTTGTTCGAACAGCTTTCCCTCTCGCTCAAAGAAAGAGATCGCGCTATCCTCGTCTTGCTCACTCGGGGGGAATCCACGGCCCAGATTGCAGCGTTCCTTGATATGAACTACGCTGCCGCAGCGAAGGCGATGCAACGAGTGAAGGATCGGATTTCCATTGTCGTTGACGGGAATCGGCGTAAGAAACAGCCTGAACCAGAAGGCAATCTTGCTGTGAGGAAAGGGAAAGTAAGTGAATCGAGAGCTGATGAAGGACTTCCTCCGGGAATCATTTCCTAACCCAGAGAGAAAGGGCTGCCCAGAAGAGGACACTTTGCAGGCCCTGGCCGAGGACCGTATCAGCCCTAACGATCCAGCACTGCTTCACGTCGGGTCTTGTTCAGAGTGTTATGCGGAGTACTTGCATCTGAGGCAAGATTTTGAAGAGTCACAGTCCACAAGGTCACTTACCCCCTCGCCATCACCGGCTTCTAAAGACGTTTTGAGAATGCCCGACTTCCCTGCTGGCCTCAAACGTGAAGATTCTTAGTATCAATAGAAAAGTTTTTAACATTTCCGCAGGGGCCACAGGCCCTACTCCTGCGACCTCTTATTCTTTTGATCTCATGTACCTCATGCTTCCTTATATAGGGAGACGCGGAAGCCCACTGTTTTCGACGCGGAAGCCCACTTTACGCTACTCGGAAGCCCACAATCTCATACTCGGAAGCCCACATTGCACTACCCGGAGGCCCACCTGTGACCGTGGAAATCTCCACAGCCTGCGGACATACGCGGAAGCCCACTGCTTGATTGGTCATACGCGGAAGCCCACCTCATTGCGCTTTGATCGGCTTGTCATTTCTGACATCACATTCGCGTATACAAACCTAGCCTAGCCTTTGCCCTGTTCTTCGAGAAATACGCGGAAGCCCACCTTTAGGGGTTGAAATGCCCTTATTTGCTGGATGAAGCTCTTAGCGGATATGTATCTCTATACGCGGAAGCCCACCTTCCGCACTCGAAGAGAGGTTGAAAGGATTATTGAGGGCAAAAAAAGTCGTAAACAGGTGTCAAAAAAGCTATGGGGTGGGCTTTGGCGTATACAGCACTCTAAACGTCTAAAAGCCTAGAAGACTGCGAGGTGCTTGAATATAACGTAGGTGGGCTTTCGCGTATATAGAATCTTAGCCTTCTAGACCGTTAGCAATCTACAGCTTGCGTACGCGGTTCTTGGTCACATCGTCGTCAAGCATTCCCGCACTGGCTTTTGCTACCCACAATCCCCTTGGGTCTTCTTTTACCTGAGCAGCGGGCCAGAGAATCTTGAGCACCTTGATAGCTTTCCGAAGATGCTGGCGGATGCGATACGGGTTAGAGTCGGTTTGCGGAAACTGATCACTCAAAGCATCCCAGGGGATAATTGATTCGCTCGATGCCGCATAGCAACGGTAATAGAGCCAGAAAACGAGATCCTGGACAGGAGTCGGCCCCTTCAAATCCAACCAGAGGCGGCGGGGCATGACGATGTTGTGCTTCTTGATGTCTTGGAAGAGCGGAGCATGAAGGAGAACTCCAAAGCGATCGCCCATTTCAGGTAAGCTCGCTTGCTTGGTGTCGCCGGCAATGGAGTTCGGAAGATAGGCGCGGGCGATCACAGGGAATGTATCGAGCGCGGTTGCTTCAGTTCCCTTCCGCGAAATGCTGATAACCAAACCCGCGATTCGGGAGAAACGCTCCTTGATTTGCTTGTTCGTTCGTCCACCCTTCTCCAAACCCATTTCTCGGCCAAACTCTGCGGCACTCGACCAAGGAACAAAAGGGCTGTCATTGCGGATAGCACGATCCAAGAGCCAAAAGAGCAGCTTGCGGTCGGCTCCGTGGGGTAGACCGATTCCGTCCGCCGTTGCAGAGAAGGTAACGGCAAGCGTAGTACCGTCGCCTAGACGAGCGCGCCGTGTGATTTTGGTCTCCTTTGTAGCGCTATGCGGAAGGGTGCAGAGAATCATTGCCTGGGCGAGCTTGATGTATTCGTCCCCGAGCGTTTGGTCGCGTCCTGATACCGCGAGGTCCGCCACCCTGTCGCTTGTGTTTAAACGGGCAGCCTCACGCTCTGCTGAATAGTCTCTAGCGCCATCTTTTTTCGAGACCTTTGCTAACTTCTTCGGAGGTGATGGCACGAGGCTCGTGGAGCTGGGGACCTGAACTGTTCCCTGTGACGGCGTTGGTTCACTTCGGAGATCGTCAACAAAGGTCTTGCTGGCTATCGATGAAAGACGTTCCATTGGTCCTCACTTCTAAATGCTAGAACACTAGCGTGCTGACCGCTTAGCCTCTTTAGCAAGCCATGCCGTCAATAGGTCTTCTGCCAGGTCAGACATGTCGCGTGGATCATCGCTGGTTTTCAGCATGTAGTCGCATTCAGCGTAGGTTTTCTTGCGGACGTAGAAGGTCCTACCCTGATAGGCATCATCCTTGCTCTTTGCCAAAGATTTTGTTTCTCCCTTAGGAGCAGACGGTCGGCTCTTCGAAGCGGTATCGTTTGCTTCAATGGGTGTGGACTCACTTTCATCGGGCTGAGGACGTTTACGAGGGGCGAGTAGACCTTCGAACTGGCTACCAGTGGTCTTAGTGGGTGTGGCCATACGCTACGATTTCCTTTCCTGTTGAGACGTACGCTTCCCAGGCGCGCGCAGCGCGTGGGTCATCTACTGCGGAGACTATTACGCCTGCCGCCGCTGCCTTCTCAAACGCTTTTAAGAGTGGAATGCTTACCTTGAAGGCGGGAATCCCAGCTTTCTCCAAGGCGGTACGCAGATTTGTCGCTTCGGCCTGCGGTGGCGGTGGTGCCTTGGTGATGAGGACGCGGTAATTGTCGGCCTTCATCTCCGCAAGCGCTTCGATGGTTTGCCGCAGCCCATCGCTGTCCATCGTGGCGGGAACGGCGGGGATGACGAGTAGGTCACAACCCTCAGCAAGGGCTTTCAAGTCTGCATCGCTCGGTCTCTGCCCGGTGTCGATCACCGTGTGCTCAAACTCTCGTGCGAGTTTAACCGCTGAACGCACGTCAGCGATGCGATACGGCAGGCCTTGGCCGCGTTGTGCCCATTCGGTTGCGTTGCGGGTACCATCTCCATCGAGAAGTAAAGTAGTGCCGAGTGTCTGGAGATACGCGGCTATGTGGATCGCCGTCGTGGTCTTCCCGACTCCTCCCTTGAAACTGGCTACAGCAACATGCATGGTGTGCCTTTCTAACCTGTTGGGTGGGTAGATGGTTAGAGCATCAGCATACTAGAGGTCTAGGCCGCTAACAATTCAAAGTGTTGGAAAGAGGGTGCGCCAGTATCTTCGGCGCTTCCCTCCCCTTCCTCGGCGTTCTGGCCTTCGAAGCTGTGGCCGGTGATAAGGTCCACGGCGCGTTGGGCGTTAGCTGCAGCCTGGACGATCAAGCGGTTGTCCTGCTCAAGCTTGCTGATCCAGTTCTGAATGTAGGCAGTGGTGTTCCGCTCGGTGTGCTTTGTAGCGATTCCGGCGATGGCGCAAAGGAAAGCGGCTCCGGTCTCTGCAACCAACTCCTCCTTGCTGTAAAGCTCATCACCAAATTGGTTGCTGATGCTACGGGCTAAACGGCTTTCGTGGCCGGTGCTATGCACCAATTCATGGAAGAGTGTCGCGTAGTAGTGGGCTGTGTTGATGAAACGGAATCGTGCGGGGAGGTGGACCGAATCCGTGGTGGGACGATAGTAAGCGCGTCCTTCGCTGGCTACCTCGGTACGAATGGTCGGACGGCCAGCCCAGGCGCTAACAATCGCTTCGCAGGTCTCATCGGTGTCGATCGGTAGCACGGGTGCCGGTTCAACGGTCGGGATGGTTAATCCGTCGCATTGCTCTACGTTGAAGACGGTGTAGTAGGTGAGGATGAACGGAGCGCGGTCGTCTTCCTTGCTACCCTTTTTTGTGACGGGTGCATCGTCTGACTTGTCTTTCCGGTTTTGAAGCTGTTTATAAAAGACGATCTGCGAGCCCTTTTCACCCTTGCGGACGCTCCCGCCCAACTCCAACGCCTGCTTGAAGGTCAACCAAAAAGGGGAACTGAAGCGTGCGCCCCAGAGAAGGAAAACGTTCACGCCTCTGTAGGGTTTGCCGGTGGTGAAGTTGCGAGGGAAGTTGCCGCCGTCGAACGTGGGTGCTTTCCATGGCTTTTCCCACGGAATGATGCCGTCCTTCAGGCTGGCAATGACGCGGTCTGTAACGATCTGGTAAACGTTGGGCCGTTCGGCAGTTGTCTTCTTCATTTCGTCTCCTGACATGGGTTGTGTGGCTGAGCGGGTTGGGCGGTGTTCCTGCACCACCAATGGCTTAATGATAGCACGCTAACAATCTAAATGTCTAGCAATCTAAGATGCTATTACATCTTAATGCCCTGCATTTGAATGGTTGGGCTGTGGCTGTTCTCACAGACACGCCTTGGCCCTGGCCCACGCCAGCAGGGGCGGCAAGTGCAAGAGCCGGATTCCTTTCCCGAAGGGCGGGCGGTAGTTCGCCCGGTCTGCACAAGCGCAGCGCGGAAGATAAAGGTGGCTCTTGCGCGCGCCAGGGACGGAGTCCCTCAGGAAGGCCTGGTCTCCGCATCGCGCGGTACGCGCTCAACTTGCTTGGGGGCGTTACGGGTATTTCCGTTGGGATAGAGATGGGGAAAGGAACTACCCTTCCCGTCCGGACCGTTCAAGTGCTTAGAACACTAGCAATTTGGATGGCTAAATGGCTGACCACGGCAGACCACACCAGATGACTACTTCCGTTAAACAGATATTAGAGAGCAAACCGGACATGCGTGATCAGAGATGCTGGTTTCGAGGGTTGAGATCGTCACTGGGAACGGAATGTGGAAGCCGGTAGCCCGGCCTCCACACCGGATTACGCTTTCGGTCTGCTGGATTTCTTCGTCGGTATCTTCAATGCCCTCTTGTTCGTAGCCTTCGGTGGCAACAGGGGCAGAATGGGTTTCGGAGCTGTGAAAAGAGAAAGTGCTTCCTTCAAAAGGTCGCGCTCCTCGGGTTGAGGAACGTCTACGTGACTCCCGAGGGCCAGTTCCGCAAGGAAGCCCATCAGGGAAGACGGCATAAGGGAGTCGATTACCTCGGCACATACGTCATCTGAGGCCATGTTGACCGTTTGATCGTCATCCAGCCGTGCTGCAACCCGCTCAAGTGAGTTTTCTAAGTCACCGATTACAAGCGCCTTCAGAAGAAAGCGCATCTGCTGTTCGGTCGCCGTAGAAGGGAAGCGCAGGATGAGGGCGCGGAGAGCCTTCTCCCGCTTGTCTCGCTGCTGTTGCCGTTCCTCGCGCTCGCATAGGGCCTCCTGCTGCCGCTGCTCGAAGTCCGGCGCCGGGGTAACGGTGTGCCTTGGACGGTGAACGGGACATTCTTGAGCGGCGCAGATGGGCAGACGCTTCCCGATGCTGTCTCCGTACGTGATGATGGCGGTTGTTGCATGGGAGCACACTGGCTGTGTGGCCTCGCCTGAGCCTTCCTTGGGGGTCTGAACGCGCCGGTAGTCATTGGGGAGTAGTTGTCCTGCCGAACGCTCGTTGGCGGGCCTCCATTCGGTGCTGATCTGTACTAACCCAGGGTTGGCAGCGATCTCTCGTGCGATAACTGCCGCGACCTTGCTTCCGTAGCAGGCGGCGTCAAGGCAGTGGTCGGCCTCCACATCCGCAAAGAGTTGTGTGTTGAACCCGGTGCGGCGTGGGCAGGTAAGGCAAGCCCCGGCCTCGGCGTTCAAGGTGGGGTCGTCGGTAGGGAAGGGAGCCTCCGCCAGCGCTAAATACAGATTGGTGTCGATCCATGCGGCGAGATGCTTCGCGGGTAGGAGATGACCTTCCTTGTCCTGCCAGTCCTTGCGGAAACAGTTCTTGAATGCCTCGGCCTGCTGCTCCGGCGTGAGTCGCGCAATCAGGTTGGCGTGACTGGCGGTGATGCGTTCCTGCTGAAAGGCATCGGCTACGTCTGGAATGAGTTGTAGCAGTGAAAGCCGCGCATAGATGTGGCTCTGGCTCTTGCCGCACTTCGAAGCTAGGGCTGCCACGTCGTAGCCGGGAAAGTCTAGAAGCCGCTGATAGCCGGTCGCTTCCTCGTAGGGGTGAACGTCCTGGCGCTGTGCGTTTTCAACGATCTGAATTTCGATGGTTTGCTCGTCTGAAAGTTCGAGGATGCGGGTCGGCACGTCAGCCAAGTCGGCGATCTGCGCGGCACGGAATCGTCTTGCACCTGCGACGACTTCGAAGCGTTCTCCCTTGGGTCGCACCGTGATGGGCTGGATAAGGCCATGAATAGTAAGGCTTTGGGCAAGCTCGACCAGCTTGGTCGGCTCGAAGGTACGACGGGGATTGGTGCTGGATTCGTCCAGCATGGAAAGAGGGAGGTTCCGGTATCCTGATTCTGCAATCGCTGCGGTGTGCATGCCTTGTCACTCCTGACTGGGGTATATGCATCGTGGATGATTGGGGGCAGTGTTCCTGCACTGCCCCGCTAAGCCTTCGCGCTGCTTACTCGTCCGTGTCGGTCTCAGTCCTGATAGCAACCCGCTCAATGGCTGCGGCCAGGAACTCGGTTTCGTAGAACTTCACGGTCTCGGTGCCGATCTTGCGTTCGTAGTTGTTGTTCCGAGCCTCGGCCTCGACGTACACGCGGTCTCCCTTTCTGAGCTTTTCTGCGTACTTGCGGAGATTGCCGAAGACAACGATGTTCTGCCAATCGGTGCGGGTCTGCCGGTCGCCCGAGTTGTCCGTCCAATGTGAAGAGACGGCAATCGAGAAAGTGACGGGCGCGGTGCTGGCGGCCTGTTTGGCGTCGGCTCCGAGATAGCCCATTAATGCGGAACGGTTCAGGTTGTTGATCATGGTGTTCTCCTGTGTTGCTCAATGGTTAGGTGGCTAAGCTGTTAGCCGTTTAGGTTGTTCTTGCATTTGAATGGTTGGGCTGTGGCTGTTCTCACAGACACGCCTTGGCCCTGGCCCACGCCAGCAGGGGCGGCAAGTGCAAGAGCCGGATTCCTTTCCCGAAGGGCGGGCGGTAGTTCGCCCGGTCTGCACAAGCGCAGCGCGGAAGATAAAGGTGGCTCTTGCGCGCGCCAGGGACGGAGTCCCTCAGGAAGGCCTGGTCTCCGCATCGCGCGGTACGCGCTCAACTTGCTTGGGGGCGTTACGGGGTGTCCCCGTTGGGATGGGGAGTCTCCGAGACAGGGGCGGTCGTTCTTGCCGGTCCTGGCTGGGAGCTGGGGAAGGGAACCGCCCTTCCCCGTTCCGAAGGTTCAAGTGGCTAGAGCACTAGCAGGCTGAATGGCTCCATACACGGAGCCCACTCTCGCTTACCCTAAAGCTGGAGATTTGAAATCATGTGTGGCCGTTATGTTCGTAAAGGCGATAAGCAGAAACTGGCGGAGCATTTTCGGGCGCGGCTCAACCCGCCTGAGCTTCCAATGCCGGATGCTGACTATAACGTAGCGCCGACGACCCATCAGCCAATTGTTCGGCAGAGTCGAGAAACGGGCGACCGAGAGTTGATTCTCGCTCGTTGGGGTCTGGTGCCATTTTTCACGAAGGATCTTAAGGACATCAAAGGCCTGTCTACGATCAATGCGCGTTCGGAAACGATTACCACGGCTCCAACGTGGCGAGAACCTTTTAAGAAGCGTCGCTGCCTTGTGCCAGTTTCCAGCTTTTACGAATGGCCAAAAGAAGGCAAGCCGCCTAAGCAGCCCTATGCCTTCGAACTGAGCAATGGAAGCACATTTGCGCTTGCAGGCTTGTGGGATGCCTGGAAAGACAAAGAGGGGCACTGGCTGCAGTCTTTCGCTATCGTGACGACTGAGGCAAATGAACTAATGAGCCGGGTCCATCCGAGGATGCCCGTTATCCTCCACCCTCGCGACTACGACACATGGCTGGACAGGGAACAAACCGAACAGCTCCCGGTCGATCTGCTGCGACCGCTCGACTCCGACGAAATGGAGATGTTCGAAGCCAATCCCAAAGTCGGCAACGTCCGAAACAACGGCCCGGAACTCCTGCGAACCGCCGTTGCTGCTGCTGAAGATGGGGCTTTACCTCTCTAAAAGTTTATATATTTAGAAATTCAAAACGATAAAGCGATATAATTTGATGTATATAGATGCCCTGATTTAGAGTGCCAGTTACTATCTTTCGCTTTTCCTTCGCCCTTCCTGCTATACCTGACATAGGAGGCCGCGATGAGCTTGCAATTGGTGGAATGGACCACAAACTGGCCTCTAGTCCTACCGTACTTTGATGGAAGCGTTCCCGCAGGCTTTCCCAGTCCAGCAGAGGATTACCTTGAAACACCGCTCGACCTCCACGACTTCCTAATCGACAACAAAGCCGCCACGTTCCTGATGCGGGTCGATGGCGACTCCATGAGAGACGCCGGCATCCTCGACGGCGATCTCCTGGTCGTGGACCGTGCCGCGAAACCTGATAATGGCTGCGTTGTGGTCGTGGCCGTCAACGGTGAGTACACGGTGAAGCGCCTGCGTCGTGGTCCCGATTGCGTGTGGCTCGAACCCGCCAACCCTCGATACCAGCCGATCCGCGTTTCGATTGGGGAAGATCTTCACGTCTTCGGCGTCGTCAAACACGCCATCCACACCTTGCGGTAAACCTGATGGGCGAAGTCTTCGGCCTCATCGACTGCAACAACTTTTACGTCTCTTGTGAGCGCGTCTTCCGGCCCGATTTGGAAGGCAGACCGGTTATCGTGCTCTCGAACAACGATGGTTGTGCCGTGTCTCGAAGTGCGGAAGCGCGACCTTGGGTGGCAATGGGTGACCCCGTGTTCAAGATACGGGACATCATCAAGCGCGAAAACATAGCGGTCTTCTCAAGCAATTACGCGTTGTACGGGAGCTTGTCTGAGAAAGTCACTTCTACTCTGCTGTCGATGGTGCCCACTATTGAGACTTACTCCATAGATGAAAGCTTCCTGAACCTGGGCGAGTTCGGCGAGAGGGAAGTGGAGCCTCTTGCGCGTGAGCTGCGCGACCGCGTTCATCGCTGGGTGGGCATCCCGACGTGCGTTGGCATCGCACCGACGAAGACACTGGCGAAGGTGGCCAACTTCATCGCAAAGAAGCGACCGCAGTACGCGGGCGTCTGCGACTTGCGCTCTGCCTCGGTACGCGCCGAGCTGCTGCCCACGGTACCCGTCGATGAAGTCTGGGGCATCGGTGGAGCATCGGCGGCGAAGCTCGCCAAGCTGGGTGTCCAGACGGCCGCCGATCTCGCGGCCCTGAACCCTGACGACGCTCGGGCGCTGATGACCGTGACGGGTGGCCGCACCGTTTACGAACTGCGCGGAATCTCCTGCCTGCCGCTGGAGCTGATGGAACCGACTCGGAAGGGAATCGCCGTCACTCGCAGCTTCGGCGCTCCGGTCATCTCCTGGCAGACTATGCGTGAGGCCATCGCAAGCTACGCCACCCGCGCAGCTGAGAAGATGCGCCGCTACAAGGTTGCCGCCGAAAACATCTTTGTCTTCATGCACACCAGCACCTTCAACAACGATCCCTTTTACTCGAATGGAGCCTCCGCAAGGTTCGTGGAAACGACCAACGACACCGGGGAAGTGGTCGCCCTCGCCATGCGCCTGGGCGAACGGCTCTGGCGGGACGGCTTTCGCTACTCGAAGTGCGGCGTCATGATTACGGAGCTGCTGCCCGAAACCATCCGGCAACCGGCCCTCTGGGGCGAGCTGGACCGTGATCGCAGGGAACAAGCCTGGAAGGTCATGGACAAGCTCAATGCCACCCTCGGGCGCGATACCGTCCGCATCCTCGGGGGAGGGCCGAAGGATGCCGCATGGAAGCTGAAAGCTGAGCACCGTTCACCGCGCTGGACTACGCGATGGGATGAGCTGCCGAAAGTCACTGCAAGATAACTATAATGGTGCCGCCCGTGGTACCATTCTGTCCGTGCGGATAGTCTTCGATACGTCGTCGTTGATCACTGCACTTCGTTCAAACAGAGGAGCTGCCGCCGAAGTTTTGCGCCTTGTGTTGTCGGGAGACCTAATGATTCTGATGGACTACAAAATTGCTGCAGAATATCGGGATGTAGCGCTCCGTCCGGAGCACCTGGCAGCTTCTCGACAAACGAGTAGAAAGATTCTGACCCTTATAGAGGCGTTGGAGGAGCTAGCGGAACCGGTCCAAGTGTCTATAAAGCCACGTCCGTTATCAAGTGATCCTAACGACGACATGATTCTAGATGTGGCTATCAACGGAAGGGCAGATGCACTGGTTACCCAAAACGCCAAGCACTTCAAGCGTCCTGGCAATCAGTACGGAATACTTGTTCTTTCTCCTGTTGAGCTCCTAACGGCTCTCCGGAAAGGTGAAATGTGATGGCGACAGAACCCCGCAAGGCAGCGTCGGGCGAAAGGTTTCCTCTAAGGCTCATGCCTTCAATCCGAAAGAACGCCGAAGCGTTTTCGGAGAAAGAAGGTGTGTCTTTGAACCAGTTCATTAATGTGGCCGTAGCTGAAAGGCTTGCTCATCTAGAACACGATGAATGGGTACATAATCGAAAATTGCCAAACAGCGCAAAAATACTCGAAGCAATGAATGTTTTAGATCAACTCGGCAGCGACTTGCCAGACAAGGGCGATGAGTTGCCCAAGGACTATTTACCTCAACGTCGCTCTGCTTCGCCACGGAAGAAGCAACGAGCCTAGCCGCCCTACTCCTTCTCTCGCGCATGGCGAGATGCAACACTGTTTAGAAGCTCGATAGTGTCCTCCTTGTCTGCCATGCCTTCTATTGACGAATACGCGAAGTGTTTGAGTGGTTTGTCCGCTTCTGTCTTTGAGACAGAGGTATGCATTCATCTGGAACGCACTGTCAGTGGCTTCCAACGGGTACCAGCCAAACCGCAAGGAGACGGGGGCTTAGACGGCTTCTCGCATAAGGGCAAAAAAGCGTACTGCTGCTATGGTCCCATCCCCAACTCTTTCAAGAAGTTGAAAGATCTGGAAAAGGCAATCATCTCGAAGTTTTCTGATGATCTGCTTCGATTATGCGAGCTGACGAGCAAAGCTAAAAAGCTCCTTCATGCAGAGAACAAAGCACTGCCCAGCATACTTCCGGCAGGCGCCAAGATCACAGAAATTGTGCTGATCTGCAACTGGTTCGAAAGTCACAAGGTCATTGGGCCGATCCACACTGCACTTGCCGCCTTTGTTCAAGCGAGTCAAGGCACCTTCGTTGCTGCCGGTGTAGATGTCCAGATTATCGGTCCAACGGAGTTCTCCCAACGGTACTTTGCTGATGAACTGGCTCTATATGCTCTCCAGAGCAGGGTGATGGCAGACAAAGTCAAGACATCGGCAGATGCCATCGCTCTTCTACCACCACAAGGCTTTGATGCCAAAATCGCTACCTTGAAGCTGATCAGGCCGGGGAAGGAATCCGCCATAGATGGACTCGCAGAGGACTTCCGCCACGACTGGCGGGTAAATCTTGCTTTTGAACAAGAACTA
The DNA here is from genome assembly GCF_025685605.1 of Granulicella arctica. Taxonomy (NCBI): domain Bacteria; kingdom Pseudomonadati; phylum Acidobacteriota; class Terriglobia; order Terriglobales; family Acidobacteriaceae; genus Granulicella; species Granulicella arctica. Next base: position 22,794 of record NZ_JAGTUT010000007.1, on the reverse strand, counting down.
GATGAGACACTGCCTGATTTGCATCGGGCGCTGCAGGAGGGGCGGAGAAGAATTCTGACGCGGGTCAATCAGCGAATGCTGAGCTCTACAGAACCGTGGAAGGAGTTGAAAGACATGGCGACCGAGGCGCGAGAGATCCTTGCCGTCGAGTTCGGTCCTTATGCATCGATGATTGAAGACGTGAGCAACGGTGAGATCGCAAGGTTAATAGGCCTGTGCCCCATTGACTGGGAAAAGGTGTCCTAAATGGAAAATCTAACGGCGATCGACAAGCTTGCTGACTTGTTACATGACCATGCCAAGCCTGTAGTTCGCCCTCAACGCCTAGCCCCTTCACCGATCTACGACCTTGACTACAGAATGACGATCATAGCGCTTGGAATTAGCATCCACGGCAAGACTGAAGCTGACGGTTCGTTGCGCATTGAGTCGGCAAGACTAAAGCTGGTGCAATTCGTAGCGCAGCGCCCAATCCTTGTTCGTGCGCTTCAACGATGGGCGCGCTCCATTAATGGATCAGACTTCCTACCTGGTTCTTCTGAGCGTCTTCGTCGAGGCTACACGGGAGACAGCACGTACGATCAGGTTGTGCAGTTTATGGTGGCAAACGGCATCTTGCGTTGGGATCGGAAATATCTGCTCACCATTCCCGGCAACCTCTTCTTGGCTCACGTGCTGGAATCTTCTGAGCGAGAAGGTATGTTCACGCCTGAACGAGCTGTGCTTCAAGAACTGAAGAGCATCCGAATAACCGTGTCTATGCTGGAGGGGCAGTGATCCGATTGACTTTTATCGCGGTTCGCGGCACCTCAGACAAAGGAGCGTTTGAGGGGCACCTTAACCTTGGGGCAGGGGTGCAGGTCATTTCTGCGCACAATTCCTACGGAAAGTCCCTTGCCGCAAAGGCAGTCGCTTGGTGTCTTGGCGTGGAGGTGATGTTCGGAGTATCGCCGAACGACGCCGCCTATTTCCCAGACGCTGTTCTGGACGAGATCGACTTGCCAATAGCGACTGGAGCTAAGGTTGAGAGTTCAGAATGTTCAATCGGACTCCTGCACTCGGATGGTCGGTCTCTGATCTTGACTCGTCCCGTGGTTGGTGAAACCACACAAATTGAAGTCACGGAACAGAGCCCTGACGGAGAGACTCGGCGCAGTGTCATGCAAACGCGGCGCAAGACAATGCAGGACGTTGCAGGCGGTTTCCAGCACTTCTTTTTCGCATGGATGAACTGGCCGAGAACAAAGGTAACAACCTTTCGAGGCGAGCCATCTGAAATTTACCTTGAAAACCTGGCACCTTCGTTTTATATCGAGCAAAAGGAAGGATGGACGGCAGTACAGGCTCTCCAAGTCAGTCGCTACTCTCAGGTTCAGATTGGGGAGATTGCTACCGAATATCTGCTTGGGGCTGTAGACAATATCGCTCTTCGAGTTTTTCAACAGGAAGCTGCTCAACAGCGAGCTGTCCTGAAAGAATCTGCCGAGGATGTTGCTGGTCGCGTAAACGCGCTCTTCAGCGCGCGAGGCTGGGGGGTATCCTGGTCGAGTCACGGGACCATCAGCAGTATTGCCAAAAGGTGGCGAGAGAGCAGCCTGCTAGAGACACTTAAGGCTGGTGCCAGTGTTGATCTGGATGCCCGCATTACCTCTTTAGCGAGCCGGATAGTCAATCTTCGGAAAGCTCTGACAACAGACCCGATTGACCCAAATGATCTCTCCACGATGGCAGCGGTTTCACAGCAGGCCATCGAGCTGAAGAATGAACGCCATCGGTTGAATGTTGATCTGAACGCATTGAAGCTTCAGAGGAAGCAGGCTGCTGAATTGGGAGGCAGTCTCGACGGACGGATACAGTCGGCTGTGGACCTATTGCGATTGAAAAGCACAGGTGTTGGCCGTCTAGACCATGTTGAGTGCCCAACGTGTCATCGGGATCTTGATCCGTCTACATTCGCGCTTACTAGGCAATCGTCAGTAGAGGTCGAGGCACATATAGAGGGGCTTCGGAGAGATCGTTCGTTGATGAAAAGCAACGAGACAGGTATACGGCTTGCAATGGCGGCGCAGGCTGGAAAGCTCGCCGTAATCGATGAGAAGCTGAAAGAGGCTGATCAAACGATAACCTCGGTAGCGGATGCTATCGGAACTGTCCGTGAGCAGCTAACGCGTCGGGCGGCAGACCTGTCGGCGGCAGAGCGAGAGCAAGACCGTGTTGTCGAGGTGAAGAAACAAATTGCCCAGCTTCAAGGAGAGGTCGATGCGTGGATAAAACGAGTAGACGCTATAGATTCCTTGAATGAGGTGAGAACGGATGTTCTCTCTCGCAAAGCCCGCTTCGAAGAGGCCTTGGTTCGCTACATTCGTGAACTTGGCCACAATGGTGTGACACCGGAAAACCTCGATAAGGTGCGCCTTGACGATAACTATGTGCCATTTTTAGGGGCGCGCCGCCTCCATGCACTCGGCTCGGCTAGTGATCAATCTCGTCTCGTCGCTGCATACAGCATGGCCTTAGCTGACGCATCTCTGGGGTTAGGGGGTCTCCACCCAGGTTTCGTTCTTCTCGATGAGCCGCTACAGCAGAATCCGGATGACGAGCATCGCGAGTTGCTTTTCAATTCGTTAACGAACGAGCTTTCAAAGCTGATGTTTCAGCTAGTGATTTTCACCTGGTTGCCCCCAAACGATATCGAACGACTTCGAAAGGCTGGCATACAGGTGATCGAGCCTAGTGGTAAGCATTTCCTGCGCATGGCGGAGGCTCCCCCACCCGGTGAGCCTGTAGAAAAAGATGAGGTGGGGATCGCCCCCAACGAAGCAACGGCTGACCAAGCCTCCCTTTTTTCGGAAGACGACTCGATTTGATAGCCACTCAAGCCGATACTGGTTCGAGCTGATGTATCGGCTCCGCACGCTGCGGCAGGAGTGGGCTATGGACTTCATCGTCGATGACCTGGCGGCGGGTCAATAGTGCGCATCCTCAGCTGTACTGGCCTTCATGGAAGGGGCTCGCTCTACGTGAGAGGTGGGATTGGGGAACTTTTATCAGGCGTCGGCAACCATCGGATCTGTGAGAGCACTATCTTCTAAAAGCGCTTCCTGCATGGCATAGTCTTCCAGCTTCACCCCATATAGGTTATCTACGGACACATTAATCTGTTCCTCACTTGCTGTGAGCTGTCTGTCGAAAGTGGTTTTCTCGTGGGGAGTCTTAGGGATGTTGCGTTTCGCCAGCAAATCGATTCGTTGCTGGACTAGTTGGACTAAATGGTCGTGTGCTGCCTTCTCTTTGGTTTTTGCTTTGTCGAGGAGGCGGATGGGCAACTGACCCAGGAGTGTTGGCTTCACCTGCGCTAGTACTCTTCCAGATTCAAGTGCAAGTAAGCGGTATAGGAAGACGAACAAACGTGAGTTAAGAATGCCCATAACGTAGCGAACATCAACTCCGTCAACAACTGCAAAAGTATACAATCCGTCCGTAACAAATGTTTGCTGCTCGTCCAATGCAAGTACGATTTCATCCTCGGTGATTACGCCTATAAGCTTTTTCTTCTTAAGAAAGATCCTTTCCTCTCTAGCGCGGTGTAGTGCATATAGAGAGTGTTTACCCTTCTCAACCTCTTTACATGTTATAGCATCCCTATACCCATCAATAAACGCCCGCACCTTGGGTAGAGCCTGCAAGTCGGTCGTCCGTTGCGTATAGATCAATAGAAGATCCGGATGATCTATGAAGTAGCGTTTTACCTGCCGACCACCCGTCAAGGCCTTCCTGAGCACCGAAATCTCCAAACCAGCCTTTTTTGCTGCGGCAGCGGTGACCAAGAAGGCTTCTTTTAAGTCAGGGCTGACGCCGCGCTGAATGCCATCATCGTCTACCAGCGAGATCAGCTTTTCATGACGAACGAGGTTTACGGTCTTCCATACTGCGTATCCCTCTATGTTGGTCGTGACAAACAGTGCTCCTGGAAGCTCGACAAGTTCCTTTTGCGCGAGCAAGGTCATCCCCGATCCGGTGACCATGCTTCGTTGTTTCTGTACTTGTGGCAACCTAGAGAGATCCGCAACCCGTACCTGCGGCTTTGGCGATGCGGAATTGGAAAGCGTCAGAATGCAGGCCGGTCTAGTCACTTTCTTGAAGACATTCCCCATGTTCAAAATATGGGTTAGCGTAAAACGGTCAAGCAGCACCTTTCGCAACTTTTGATTATCTGACTGATATAGCAGAACATCCGGGAGAATCATTCCAAAACGACCAGATGAGTTCAGCTTGGCGGTGCACTGATGCACAAAATACATAAAAGAGTCGATCATTCGAACGATGATCTCACTGTCCTTGTTGCGCAAATAGTCAAGCTCTGGCTCACTGAGAAGGGCTCCCCATGGCGGATTGCCAATCACGACGTCAAAGCCACCCGCCTTAAAGATTGCGGGAAACTCGGGCTTCCAATCGAAGACATTAATCCGGTACTGCTCATCCTCATCAAATAGGGCCGTTTGATATTGCAGGTAGAAGTCACTGGCGATAAGAGAGTTGCCGCATTTGATGTTATCGCCAAGATCAGGGAGAGCGCGTTGGTAGATCAGTTCCGGCTGAATAGTTTGGCTTGTCTCTCCTTCCAGCACCTTGAGCAGTAGGGAAAGCTTGGTTGTTTCGACTGCCTGTGCATCTATATCAACCCCAAACACGTTGTCGATTAGAATCCGCTTCCGCTCCGCAATGGTGAGTTTCCAACCTCCAGAGGCCGCTTCCACGAGTGTCGGGCGGCTTCCCCTCGCCCATTTCTTGGGGTCGTCGTTGACGTAAGCATCACGATGCCAGACTAGAAGCTTCTCGTAGGCACCCAGCAGAAACGATCCGCTACCGCATGCGGGATCGACAACTTTCAGCTTTGAGGCCTGCTTTACCGTCTTGCCCTTGAGCAGACTACCTAATGTGCTCTCGACGATAAAATCAACAACATACGTAGGGGTGTAGTACACCCCTCCAGCTTTCTTGACGGCTGGTTTATCGTTTATCTCTGCCTTGTGGCCTGAAGTAAGGCTTATGATCTTTCCTAGAAACTGCTCGTATACCTGTCCGAGGACATCTGCCGGAAGCACTGAAAAAACATACGGAGACTCGGGGTAATAAAGACTACTGAAAATGCGTTTGAGAACCTTGTCGTCTAAGATGAGGCCGGGCGTCAACTCATCTGGAGCTTCATGCCGACTCTTCTCGGCACGGAAGTGGAAAAGGCCAGAATTATACCGATCATCGGCCTGCATAAAAAGATCAACAAGGCGCGTATAGATATTCTTCTGGTCGGCCAATGATCGAAGCCGTCCGTAGTCTTCTATACCTCGGCCTTCGCAAATACGAAGAAAAATGATGCGGTCGATAATGCGTTGAACGGCAAAATTCAGTGGCCGTTGAGAGATGTTCCTGTTCCGTAAGCCGATGTTCTCGGCAAGATCTTTTCTCCAGGTCTCGATGGTGCTGAGAAAGTCGTCATCAACGTCAGCTGTCCCACGCTTCAACTTATTGGCGTCAGCGTACCTGTCAAACGAACCCTTCAGAATGCCTTCCTTCGAGAAGACAGACGCGATTTCATGCCACCGTTCTGCGTATTCGTCGTAGGTGATGTACATAACGCGGGCGACAGAAGCTTTGTCTTTCTGATCGGGCTTGACCCTACAGTCGTATACCGCAAAAGCTTCAAAGTTGCTGACGATGCTCAAGGGTAGCTTTGTTGTCCATCCATACCGCCGCAGCTGGAAGGCAGGACTGGTGTCTGTCTTTATGTTGACGGACGGTTTTTTTGCCTCAAGGAAGAACTTTCGAGTTCCCCCAATCCGAAACGAGTAATCTGGAGCCTTTGTTGCTTCACCGATCTTGATTGCATCTTCGTGGACGACATCCTTGTAGGCCTCGGCATACCCCTCTTTATTCTCGATGTTCCATCCAAGTTCAGCGAAAAAGGGGTCAAGAAACTCTCGTCTGGTCTGGGTCTCGTTGTATGTATGGGCCTTGTACGCAGCGCTGTTGTCTCGAAAACGTTCAACCAGCTCTAAGATCTTTGTTGGAACGGGAAACTTCGGATCATTTGGCATTTGCGGCAGTTGGCTCCTCTACAGTTCCTTGCACTACTGTATCGATTGTCGTGCAAATACAAGTGCCGAAAGCGGAGCCCAACAACATGTGAGGTTTACGCGATACGCCCAGATCAAACCTATGAGCTGTTCACTATGTACGGATGGGGTATACGCTATTGTGACATTAGTACAAGCGAACACCAGCAAAACCGGCCCTTGTGAAAGTGTTCCTGATGTTCTCGCAAACGCTGGTTTGAGAGAAGATGCGTGTCGCCACTTGGGAACAATTGCTCTGTCTATGTCAGATCACGTGGTGAAAGGCAGGAAAAGCAAGAAGACTGTGCCGCTCCTTCCTGCCGTGTCTCGCGAGCGAAAGCTCAACTTTCCGTGATGCCGACCGACGATGTCCTTGCTGATCCAGAGACCAAGGCCTGTTCCGCCGATTCCTTTTGTCGTGTAGAAGGCCTCAAAGAGCTTCGTTCTCGTTTCAGCGTTCATTCCAGCACCCGTATCTGCAACCGTAATGACGAGCCCTCGTTTGCCAGTCTGGAAGTCTGTTGCTTCTCGACTTCGTAGAAGCAAGCGACCACCCAGGGGCATGGAGTCAATTGCATTTCCAATCAGGTTGTTCAACACCTGACGAATCTCACTGCTTAAGCAGTCCACTGGGTGTTCTGCACGCTTCCGTTTCTCAACCGAGATGTGGTTGTTTACTAGCCGTCCCTGAAACATGGACAGGCTGTCGCCGATGAGATCATAGCAATAGGCCTCGCTCGGTTTGGTCGACTGTCTATGAAAGCGCAAAGTCTGATTGGTAATCAGCGCGACGCGGCGCAGTTCACGCTCAGCCATATCGGCATACTCTTGGACTTCTTTTAGATCCTGACTTCCCCGCAGGAGATAAAGGAGGTTGGTTACGGATTCGAGCGGATTGTTGATCTCATGCGCGATCGAGGCTGCGAGCCTTCCGACGGCGGCAAGCTTTTCATTCTGACGCAAGGCTGCTTCGGCCTGCTTTCGATCGGTAATGTCTTCCATTATCGCGAACATGCGTTCAGGGCGTCCTGCCGGTCCGACCACTTTGCCTTTAGAACGTACCCAACGCACTTCGCCATTGCGCAGGATTCGGTACTCAAGGTCGTAATGGTGCTTTCCTGCGAGTGCCCCTGCGAAGTGAGTCGCCACCGCCTCCCTATCTTCAGGATGTAGAAGATCAAGCCAGTAATCCACGATCCCCTTCGGATCGGGAGAGCCGAAGATTCTATGCATGCGTTCGTCCGCAACTACTACGTCAGTTTTTGGATCGTAATGCCACATACCCAGCGAAGCCGATTCCATCCCCAACTGGAACTCCTCTTCGCTTTGCCGGAGAAACTGCTCAGCCGTTTCACGCTCGCGGTCGGCCACGAACCTGGCCGTGGTTTCAGTCAGGACTGCGAGAATGCCGCGGATCTCGCCTGCTCCATCAAAAACGGGGCTGTAGGTGTAATCCCAGTAGGTGTCTTCAAGGCGACCATTGCGGTAGATCGCAAATAGTTGGTCTTCGGACGAGACAGTCTTGCCTTCCTTGATCACACCTTCAAGCAGCGGCCCGACCGCCGACCAGATTTCTGGCCAGCATTCCTTAGCCCGTTCACCCAAGGCTCTTGGGTGTTTGTCCGACCCAAAGCTTGCGCGGTAGCCGTCGTTATAGAACTGGATGAGTTCATCCGTCCACCAGAGGAACATCGAGTGCTGGCAAGACAAAAGCATATTGACAAGGGTGATCAGCGACTCTGGCCATGCTTCCACTGGCCCGACAGGGGTTGCACCCCAGTCGAACGCTCGCGTGAGGTCTGCCATCTCCCCCTCGCCCCTCACCACCCTTCGCGACGCCTTTCCACTGCCATTCGAAGGGACAGAAGGCTCTACTTGCCTCGTCTCTATCTGATTGCCATCCCCCAAATCACCCTCCGCCAACTGCACTTAGTTTATTAGGTATCTGGCTCAGAGGTGTCGCTGCAGATGACTGATCCGATACTGGCCTCAAACCAGGAAACTTCGAGGTAGAGCAGTGGCTCTAGGCAGAAATCGCTTTCTCGCAAACGAAGGTTAACGAGAGGAAGAGCAATCGAGAATGCAGACGGAAAGATCATTGGCCTTTCCCGTTCTCGAAATGTACTCTCAAATGCTATTCTCGCGTTATGCCTGCTTTGACGAGTTCCGAGAAGAAGACGCCTCGCAAGAAAGCCGATGCGGGTAAATCTGCGAATCAAAGCATGCTGGTTGGCTACGCCCGTGTCTCGACGCAGGATCAGAATCTGGAACTGCAGACCGAGGCCCTTCAGAAAGCTGGGTGCAAGAAGATCTTCGAAGATCGGGTGAGCGGGACCCGAGCTGAGCGCCCGGGTCTCATGCAGGCGCGGGAAAGCCTTCGAGCGGGCGACACCCTCGTGGTCTGGAAGCTTGACCGGCTGGGGCGGAGCGTCAAGCACTTGGTCGATCTGGTTGGCGACCTTCAGAAGCAGGGAGTGCAGTTCAAGAGCCTTACCGATTCGATCGATACCGGAACGGCTTCAGGCCGGTTTTTCTTTCATGTCATGGCCAGCCTGGCTGAGATGGAGAGGGAACTTATTGTAGAGCGGACTCGTGCTGGCCTCGAAGTTGCACGCCAGCTCGGCCGCACGGGTGGCCGCAAACGGCAGATGACCGAAACTAAAGTAAAAGCAGCAAAGAAACTTCTGGCCAGCGGAGTTCCGGCACGGGACGTGGCCAGCAACCTGGGTGTTTCCGTTCCTACTCTATATAGATGGGTCCCGGCCTCAACGCACCTGTAGCAGATTCCGGCATCCTTCACAGTCCCGTGACTGGCGATAATGCGACATACCGGTACTAAGCATCGGCTTAGTACTGAGCGGAGGACTGCCCAGAACACGATAGGCTTTGCCAAGCCGTGTAGATGCGTTAAGCTTACAACAGTCGCGAAAAACGATTCCTGAGTCAGCAATTGGCTGATAGGGGTTGTCGAGTACAAGTCAATCACGCGTTCTGTGTGATTCGGCCAGCGTCTCCGAATGCAACTGCCCAGTGCAAGTTGCGACGGTCAGCCCACAAGGCTGATTACGTTCAAAAGGGGCGCTCTCATGCAACACCCAATCACAATCATCGGTGCCGGACTCGGCGGCCTTACGCTTGCCCGGATTCTCCATCTCCATGGTATGAGAGCTACCGTCTATGAAGCGGAAGCCTCGGCTCATGCAAGGGCGCAGGGGGGTCTTCTGGATCTTCATGAATACAACGGACAGCTTGCCATCAAAGCTGCGGGTTTGTTCGAGTCCTTTCTGTCCCTCGTCCGTCCGGGTGAGGATGCAAAACGCGTGGTGGACAAACACGGCACTATCCTCCTGGACAAACCTGGTGGATATGCTCTCAAGCGGCCCGAAGTAGATCGCGGCGAACTGCGAAAAATGCTCATCGATTCCATACCTGAGGAAATGATCCGATGGGGTCACAAGGTGGCCTCCGTATCCGCGAGTGCTGATGGAAGACATGAGCTGACCTTCTCCAATGGCTCGACGGTTCTCGCTGACGTGCTGGTCGCAGCCGATGGCGCGTGGTCAAAGGTGCGTCCACTTGTATCAGAGGCAAAACCGCTTTATACCGGCACCTGCTTCATCGAAACCTTTCTCTCTGACGGTGACACGCGCCACAAAGCAAGCGCCGATGCAATCGGGAACGGCACCTGTATGGCAGTGGCCCCGGGCAAGGGCATCCTGGCGCATCGCAACGCCGATGGGACGCTCAAGACCTATGTTGCGTTGAAAAAGCCGGAGAGCTGGATTGCTTCCTTCAATTCCCGCGACGCTCAATCGAGCTTGTCTCATATCGCGGAAGAATTCTTGGGATGGGCTCCGCAACTCACCGCCCTGATTGTTGACAGTGAGGTCGATCCATTGCTCCGGCCAATCTACGCTCTGCCGGTCGATCACAGATGGAAACGAGTTCCAGGCGTAACCCTGCTCGGAGATGCAGCCCATTTAATGAGCCCGTTCGCAGGCGAGGGTGCCAACCTCGCCATGTACGATGGCGCTGAACTTGCTCGAGCCCTGCTTGCCCATCCTGAGGACAACGAAGCCGCATTTGCAGCCTACGAGAACGAACTCTTCCCGCGAAGCGAAAGATTCGCTCGTGAAACTGCACAGAACCTGGAGAAATTCTTCGATAACAACGCTCCACAGAGTGTGGTGGACCTTTTCAGCAAGCATCTTGTGTGAGCGACGAATTTAAGTCCTAAGAAACGCCGCTCACGCCAGCCAGGAAGCCAAGCCAGCCCAAAAAATGCATCCGAGGGGGGTCAACTTCGCCTGTGTGACTTTGGGGGGCCGCTCTTCGGCGAAGAGCCGGAATGCTCATAGCTTCGGCATCACTGTGGCGCTGTCGGCAATGGAAGGTGTCTTTGTCCCGCCGTGGACATCAGCGGATCGCTGAACGATAGTTCAAGCCCTTACCCGTGCAACGCTCGTTTGAGAGCGCTTTGGCTATCACGTTCGGCAGCGATGGAAACCTCTGCGCGAGGGCATGCAGAAGAGAACCCATGATAGCTGCCGGGATACAGGTGTAGCTCGACGGGGCTGCCGGCCTTAACCAAGCGAGTTGCGTAGTCCACTTGCTCCTCCATGAGGAGATCGAGAGCGGCGACAGAAATGAAGGCTGGCGGAAGACTGCTGAAATCTGACGCCCGAGCAGCTGCAGCATACGGGGATGTACCGACTTTGCCCACATCGGGCCCTAGAAGAGCGGACCAGCCGAACGCATTGTTCTCACGGGTCCACGCGAATTCACCCGCAAACGGGCTTGTATTCGTCTCGATGGCGGTTCGGTCATCGAGCATCGGGGAGATCAGATGTTGGAAGCAAAGCGACAGTTCGGCGCGGTCGCGAACAAGTAAAGCCAAGCTCGCCGCTAAACCACCGCCTGCGCTTTCGCCCGAAACCGCGATTCGGCTTTTGTCGATGCCAAGCTGCTCAGCATTTCCAGTCAGCCACCCCAAGACTGCGTAGCAGTCCTCGATCGCTCCCGGAAATGGTGTCTCTGGCGCCAGGCGATAATCCACCGAGAAGATTGCACACCCAAGCTCCAGACACTGTTTGCGGTGTGCTGCCCCTTTCCTCTCCGGCGAGCCGGAGACAAAGCCGCCCCCGTGTAAATGCAGCAAGACTGGCAATGGGCCGTCTGCGACTACCGGGCGATAGCTGAGAACACGAATCGCTGGTGCGCCCTCTGAGCCTGAAACATGGATGGTGGCGGTCGCAACTGAGGGATTTTCGGAAGCTGTGGACGCCGCAATCGCTTTCTTCAGCATTTCGGCGCGCAGTTGCGGGAGCTTGTCAGTGCTAAAGCTTATGAAGGGAATCTCTTGGCTGGAGGGAACGAGTTCCGGATCGAGTAAATGGCGACTTGTCATAGGCTTCCCTTACTCCCACACTAGACCAATCCAACAAGGAAGGTAAGGTAGTCTCCTTCGGTCCGGCACGTGGAACGGCTACAAGCTCTTTGGTCCGCCCACATTTATTGAGCGACCGATGCCCCACAGATAAATCTCTATAAACGCCGCTTACACCAGCAGCAGCCGGAACCCTAACCGCTCGATTCCTTCTCGTCCCTGAAGAGTGGAACCAGTTTCGCCGCAGGCTTCTTCGAGCTGAAGTCAAGCTGCTTCTGTTCATGGCCTTTGGGATGCTGCTCACGCCACAGTTCCAAGAGGAGCGGCGGCATGGCCGAAAGCACCGCTTTCGTGCGGTGAGGAGACCGAGCGCGGAAGGTAACCACGCGGCAAAGGTACCAAGGGATGTTGATGACGATAATGCGCTGTTGCCGCGCAGCAGGAGCAGCAGCTTCAGCATTTGTGCACGCTGTGGATCGTACGCGGCTGAGGCCCACGTCCCACACCGACCCGACTGGGCGACGGGAGCAGGAGCAGGAACTATTCAGGTGGCCGTGTCAGGCCGCTGTCGTATTCGGAGAGGTTCCGCAGGTGCTCACGAAGAACGCTGTAGCATTCGCAGGCAATTGCTTCTAAACCGGGACGATCCATAATTTGAACGTTATTCCGTGTATACCGGATCAGCCCGGCTCTTTTGAGCTTGCCAGCGGCGACGGTTACCGTCGTTCGACGAGCGCCCAGCATGGTAGCGAGGAACTCATGCGAAAGGGCAAAGGTGGCGCTTTCGGTTCTGTCAGCACAAAGCAGAATCCAGCGGGCGAAACGTGGTCCAATCTCATGGTGTGCGTTGCAGCCGGCGCTTTGCATGGACTGGACGAACTGAGCTTGTACCGCTCGCAGAGCGAGCGAGTGGAAGTGGCCGGCACGCTGAAATTCCGTCGCCGCATGCTCTACATCGCACATGAAGCCGTGACCGGCTATCTGCATGTAGGAGGCGTTCAGGCTTTCACGAGTACCCATGAAGGCGGAAATACCGCTAAGCGAGTCACGTCCATACATTCCGGCCTCAACCTCGAAACCGTCCTTGAACAGCGTGGTCACGCTTGCAATCCCAGATTCCAGGAAAAAGATGTTTCGAACCGGTCGGCCCGGGCTTTCCAAAGGATGCCGAACAGGGAGTTCTACGGGCTCCAAGCGAAGCCGAGCCAGGGTCTTTTCGTCGAGACTTTGGAGAATCTTATTGCGAAATTCGCGATGCAGCATGGGCGACCTCAAAGCCGCCTACAGGTCACCTGTGGCGACCTGAGGAGTCATGCTCAAATGTAGTGCCTGGAGGGCAAAACAAAAACTCTTCTTTATGGACTGAGGCGAGCGCCCTGTCCCTACTGCGATCTCGCTGAGAGTCAAACCTTTATAGAAAGCCATGTCTAAGGCCCGAAAGTCTTCGTCCGAACAAGGAACGGTCAGGATGGCTTTCGCCGTGGCGCTCCTTCGTTCGACCTTCTTACCTCTATCGATCACAGATGCGACAACTTGCATCCCCTTGCTGACTCTGTCACGCAGGACCACGATAGACCGATTCCTCGACAGAACCACGAGGATGTTTCCAAGATCCCCATCCATCATAAGGAAGGTCGTTGGTTCTCGCCATATCTGCATAAAAACGTCATGCATGACATCTTCCGCCGAGGGAGCATCCTGCAGGATGCGCTTCGCTACTGAGTACACAGCGGTTGAGTAACGATCAAAAAGTTGCTCCATCGCGCATTCCTCGCCTCGCAACACATCGTCGAGCAGTGTGGTGTCATGGATGCGAACCCGCGTCTGGACTTGGGTGCTTACCACCTAGGCGGCAGCCTGGAGCTGGGCATTGAGCAGGGTCTTCAGATTCGAAAGAATATCGGGCAGACCACAGGGCTTTGCGAGAAACTTCCAGTTCCGCATCTGCATTTCGGAGGACATGTCGTTGGTAATGAATGCGCCTGAAACGATCATGACCGGCAACGAAGGGCGGATGCCGGTGAGTTCGCGAGCGAGCTCCAGGCCGGAGCGCCCTGGCATTTCGAGGTCGCTCAACAGCAGGTCCACAGGGATACTTGAACGGAAGGCCGAAGACGCGATCTGCGCGTCGGCACATGCCACCACGTTAAATCCGACCATGTTGAGAAACATGTCGCAAACTTCTCTCAAATCATCGTTGTCTTCGACCAGCAGAATGCTCTTTGGCCGGAAGTTATTGCCGTCTTGCACGGGCGGAGCCCTGAACCCAAGCGCCACGATCAAATCTTCATCGGTCTCGCGCAAACCATCATGATGATGACGGGACGAATTCAGTCCAAAGCCTTGCGAGATGAGCCGGCTGTGCTGATTTTCCGTCGTTTGTATCGTGTTCATAAAGGGCCCCCTTTGATACCGGAGAAGACTGGATATGAAGCACCGGCGAGATAAGAATGTCGTATGAGCAACGTCCGCGTCTGTGTGAGCTCGCACAGATGCTCTTCAGGCCTCAAAGATCAGCACAAATCAGGGAGAACAGCTCACTTTCCGCGATTCATGTACAGTGAAGCTGTTGTTAGATTTTGTTTTCTAGATAACATAACGGCATTCAAGTTCACAAAAGACGAAGGGATCTCTGTGACCGGCAGCCGCCTATGAACCGAGAAGGATGGCTTCATGGCAACTAACTTCAAGAACCTGCTGCTGCAACATCTGGATCCAGATACGTTGAGTCGTCTTCATCTCAGACGCGTCGACCTTCCCGTCCTTTATGACCTGGAAGTGCCGGGCCGTCCGATTCAGCACCTCTTTTTTCTGGAAGAAGGCATCGGTTCGATGACCACAAGCTTCGAGAATGGAGCCCAGGTGGAAACCAGCATGTTCGGCTATGAATCGGTGATTGGCATCTCCGCTCTCATGGGTGCCAAACATAGCTTCAATCGAATCTTCATGCAGTTGAGTGGGTCCGGCTATGCCGTACCCGTCCGATCAGCCCAGGAGGAGTTTCGCCGGCACGGTGAATTCCTACACTTGGCTTTGAGGTACGTTCAGTCTCAACTCACTCTTTCCACTCAGAATGCCGCCTGTAACGCGATGCATACCTACGAGCAACGCCTGGCACGCTGGCTACTCATCTGCGGCGATCGGGCGAAACAGGAGCATCTAGAAATGGCGCAGGAGTTCGTTGCCCAGATGCTCGGGAGTACCCGTTCCACTGTCTCTATCGCAGCTGGAGCCCTGAAAGCCAAAGGCTTGATCGACTACCATCGTGGGTCTATTCAGATTTTGGATGTCAAAGGCCTCGAGGACGAGGCTTGTGAGTGCTATCGCGTGGTCCGTGAGCACCTGGAAAACTTCCTGCATTTCGATACCGGGTTCACTTCCTGACGTGTCTTGCATAACAATTGGTCTGTGCGACTTCGCACAGACCAAAGGAACATGATCAGGCCTAATGAAGTTGTCGCAACTAGAGACAAGCCCTAACGTTTACCAGGCGACATTCGACTCATCCAGGGCTTCCGCCTCGGGTTGCATTTTCTGAAGCATCTCTTGCGAATAGAAGAAGCAGTTTCCGTCCGCAAATTGAATGACAATCCCGGTGTTATGCCGTTCAACGGCGATGATATGAGAGCTTTCCAGCGAATCCATCTCTAGATTTTCCAACAAAGGTGAGGACTCGGTCTGTTCGTTCTCGCGCAAACCTTGACGGGACTGAGAGACCACGCATCGCAATCCATCTGCATGCATTTAGCTGCCGCGTGTCCGAAACACGGTCAAGAACGAGGTACGAACATGGCTCAATACTCAGGTACGGTGAAGTGGTTCAATAGTGCGAAGGGTTACGGCTTTCTTGGGCGGGACAGTGGAAACGACGTTTTCGTACACTACAGCTCTATCAAACTTGACGGCTACAAGACCTTGAAAGAGGGCGATCCAGTCGAATTCGATGTGATCACCGGTCAAAAGGGTCCGCAGGCTGATAAGGTCGCTCTGGTCAAAAAGAATAGCCAGCCAGGCGATTGACCGACCGTTGAGACCCAGAGCTCTAGCGGCACGGATAGAGCCGGACTACTAGCTGAAGAGCGTATTGGTTAAATGTGCGCAGAACGGGATTGGTCCTGAACCTGCGGCTTAGCCTAATTCACAGTCTCCGAAAGCTCCCCCCATTCGCCAAGCACATGGGTCATGAGCCCGACGCCCTGCAGGAAATGGACGGTGCTCCGCGCGCTTCCAAAGAAGACGTAGCGGCATCCTCTCATACGCGTTCTCGTGAAGCTGACTGGTAGCCCTCGATACTCTAAAGTGCAGTTGATGAGGGTGCAATCGACGAATTGCTTTTCGTCAATCGACAGCAACTCGCCTTCAAAGGTTTAGTCCTGAATCAATTCCATGCAGATCTCTTTTGAGAGTGGTTCCGTACGGGATCACGTTCAAACGAGCTGCCCCCTTCAGAATACGCTTTTCTACAGACGCATAGCCGACGGTCAGTATGCAGATTGCAGGCGGCAGGTAAAAGAGAGATCGGGCTGGAGGTCTCCATGCGGTACTCCCGCACGGAGCCCCTCCTCAAGGTGACGAGATCTATGCTTACAAGGCTGGAGCAGAGATGACGGGCGGCTCGTCAAGGTGTGCAACCGGCTTCATGCCACCGATCTGCTGCAGGATGCCAACTTCGTGCGAAGCTCCCCAGCGTTCGACGATCTTCGCATCCGAATTAAACTTGGAGATTTGCATCCCGCGAACCTTGATCTTTTTACCGCTTGCGGGAATGCCGTTGAACGGGCCGCCCTGCGTGCCGGTGATGGTGTAGGCGAAGGCCACGTTATCCTCGTCAGCGACGAGGTGCTCGACGGCAATCTTGAAATCGGGGAAGGCGGAATGGAATTGGGTAAACCAATGGGCGAATCCTTCAGGGCCGGGGCCCTGGTCGTCCGCAGGATCGTGGTCCTTGACGTTGGGAGCCATGACTTCGTTCAGCTTGTCGAACTGGTAGCTGTTGATGATCTCGCCCATCTTCTTCTGTGCCGCGATGTTTGCTTCCTTGCTCATGAATACTCCTTTACCCGTAAGATGCATGGTTGCGCCACATTGAACTGCAGCACAGAGCGCTTCGAGGAGAGAGAAAAGGCATTCGAATGGTGAAGGTATGCGTTTTTTAGCTGCAAAGCAGCATTGGTCTCGAGAAACGCCGTTGTCGCCTATTACGCTGGTTTTGCTGAGGTATACCCCTGCGAGACGCTGCTTATGTGACAAAATTGCGTCTCATAGAGGTTGCATTTCTGATAGTGTGACACAAGATGGTAAAGGCTAAAGAACCTAGTGTGACAAAAGGGAAGCGGCGTCCAGGCCAAATGGTCGGCTACCTTCGCGTTAGCGCCCTGGACCAGAAAGAGCTTCGCCAGCTCGACGGCATCACGGTTGACAAGCGATTCACTGATAAAGCTTCGGGAAAGGACATGCACCGTCCCCAACTTCAGCTTCTTTTGGAGTATGTTCGCGACGGCGACACGGTTGTGTGTCATGCGATGGACCGGCTGGCCCGCAATCTGGACGACCTCCGCAAAATCGTGCTTGGTCTAACAGAGCGTGGGGTACACGTTCGATTTGAGAAGGAAAACCTGACCTTTACGGGGGCCGACTCGCCCATGTCACACCTGCTTTTGAGCGTCATGGGAGCGTTCGCGCAGTTTGAACGCGATCTGATCCGTGAGCGGCAGCGAGAGGGGATCGCTCTTGCGAAGTTGAGGGAGGGCGCTTACGTTGGGAGAAAGCATTCCCTCAGCCTCATCCAAGCGAAGGAGCTTCGGAGCCGGGTCAGTAGAGGAGAGTCGAAGACTAAGCTTGCCGTCGAGTTTGGAATCAGTCGGCAGACGCTCTACCGGTATGTCGCAGGAGAAGGGAATTGAAGAGCGGCCGTCAGCAGGTCTTGCACTGTCCTTGCGGAAACGCAAAGGTACTCGCGCTCGGCATGTGTGCAACCTGTTACACGCTTAAGAGGCAGGATGAGGAGTATTTTGGAGGGCTGCGAGAAGCGGTTCTGGAACGAGACGGGTACCGTTGCCGGGTCTGTGACGCCTCGGGTCGGGACAAGCGCTCGATCATCGTGCATCACCGGGTGCCGGGCAAGTAGATTCTGAAGCTGATGCTGGCATTGTGTCCTGCTTGCCATGCAAAGATCCACCGCACCAGAGCCGCTCTCTCCGCGATGCCGCCCCTGCTCCTGGAGCTCTGGAGAGAGCAGCACCCCACAGGTCACGAGCAAACAGCCCTTAACTTTAACCTCATCAGGACTGCGGCTATTCCTGTGTCATTGTTTGACCGCAAGGAAATCAAGGTGGGGTCTGAGGAGATCCTGGCGTCCGTCAGACAAGATTCCTCAGGCTATATCACTTCCTGAGCGCCATGAAGTGTCCCTATCGGAGGAAGGGTTCCCGCAGCTACAAGCGCGGTTAGATCGGCTAGATATCGGTGGACGTCAGAAATGACAACGGATCCTTCACCAACGGCTGATGCAACGCGTTTAAGAGAGTCGGAACGAACATCGCCAACTGCAAACAGGCCATGTACGTTGGTCGCGTAGGGACTTCTACTGAAAGCGTCTGGACCCCCTGTCAAAATGAAGCCCTTTCGATCCAGTTTGACGGTGCCGAACAGCCATCCGGAATTGGGCTCCGCACCAATCATCACAAACACGCTTTTGATCGGTTTGCGAATTGTCTCCCGGGTTCTGAGATCCTTCAAGCTAACCCACTCCAGGCTTTTCTCGCCCTCCAACTTGACGATCTCTGTTTCCGTGCAGAGCGTGATGCGAGACGAGCTTTCGATGCGCGACACGAGATATTGCGACATGCTCGTCGACAATGATTTGCCGCGCACAACCAGATGCACCTGCGATGCGAAGCCCGAAAGAAAGAGCGCTGCTTGTCCTGCGGAGTTTCCTCCTCCGACCACCACTACATGCCGGTCGCGGCAAAGCTGCGATTCCATCGCAGTGGCGGCATAGTAGATTCCCTGATTTTCAAAGCGACTATAGTCGGGCACTGCGAGCTGTCTGTATTGCGCTCCGGAGGCCACGACCACCGAGCGCGCACGGAGCAGAATCCTGCCGGAGAGAGTAAGGATATGAATTCCATGTACCTGCTCAGCCGTTACGACTTCTCTTGAGATGGCAAACTTGACTCCGAACTTCAAGGCTTGCGAGTGAGCACGGCTTGCGAGCTGTAGACCGGAGACGCCAGTCGGGAATCCGAGGTAGTTTTCGATCTTTGAACTGGTTCCCGCCTGCCCCCCGGGAGCCGTTGATTCCACGACAATCGTGCATAGCCCTTCTGAAGCTGCGTGTACAGCCGCCGCCAGTCCTGCAGGACCGGCACCTACAATCGCCACATCGTAGATCATCGCGGCATCAGGTCGTTCCGTGATGCCCAGTTCATCGGCCAGCTCCGCAATCGTCGGGCGATGCATTACTCGACCGTCGGTGAGCGTCACTTGCGGGAATGCCTCGCTGGTGTTTGCAGTTTGTTGGCGAGTACCGTCGCCGATGATTGTGACGATATGATGGGGATAGCCGTTGTGAACGAGAAAACGCTGCACTAGCCGCATTCCCGGATCTCCCGCATTCCCCATCAGCTCCACGCCACCGGAGATCTCGCAAAGAATGCCGACCCGCCGCCAGATTGCCGCAGAGGTGATGACGTTCGCGATCTCTCCTTCGGCGCGCATCAGATGCTGAAATCGAAGGCGAGGTATACGAAGGACGAGGCTCCTACAAGTCGTCTTGGCTTCGCCAAGCGACCCTTGCGAATTGAGAAGATCCAGTTCGCCGGTAAAGTCAAACCTTCTGTACTGCGCGATGATCTTTCTTTCCCCACCGACGACCGGGAGAGAGATTGTGATCGCGCCGTCGAGAACAACAAACATATCGGTTTCGCGCGCACCGTGGGTAAAGAGTAGTCGGTTTGGGGGTAGCGTCTCTTCAACTCCATAAAATCGAACTTTGTCGATTTGTTCTTCTGTAAGTTTCGGGAAAGCAAGTTCTGGACGGAAGTCTGGGACGATGACCGAACTGGACCGGCTAATCTCTTCCCGGAACATAGAATTCCCTCACTTAAGTTGGATCAGATGACCACCACAAGGAGTCACCAACGACCTGGTTGTACCCGGAGAACGCTTTCAGGATGGCCGCTTTTTGGGGATTCTAGCCCACCGAGCACTCTTCTTCGAGCCTCATGAGAGCCAATGACGGATAGCTCTTTCGAGTTCCTTGCGCGAAGTTGGGGAGGTAACATCAGGGGTGCCTGCGAAGACGAAGGAGGGTGCTCAATGAAATCCGCGATGTTGCGCACGGAAGGAACCCGCGGGTATGCCCTTCTGCTGAGGATCCTTGCCCTACTTCTTGCGGGGTCGACGTGGAGCACCTTCGCTGTAGCGCTCGATCCACAGCGCGCGCTCTATCAATATGCACACAACGTGTGGCGGACCGAAGAAGGCAATTTTGAGGGCACACCTACGCAGATCCTGCAGGACGCTGATGGATACATCTGGGTGGGGACCAGCACCAATCTGACCCGCCTGGTGGGAGGGTCGTTTACTTCACCTGACGTTGCAAGGAGCAGAAGCATTGCCGGTGTGAACAGCCTTGTCCTCGCGCGAGATGGAACAATCTGGTTTGGTGGTCCTGGCGGCCTCCAAGCGATTCGGCATGGGCAGCTTCTTCAAGTATCCACCTGGCAGGCCGAGATCCGCTCCGTAATCGAGGCAAGTGACGGGACCATATGGGTCACGCGGCTGAGAATTCGAGATGGTAAAGGACCTTTATGCGAGGTCGTGGGCTCAGATCTGCGCTGCTTCGGTGCAGACGCGGGGATTCCCGAGAAGTTTGCTACTGCGCTGGCCGAAGATGGCGCGGGAGCAAAGTGGTTTGGCTCGTCGTCGGTGCGTTCCTGGCGTGATGGCAAGGTCCAGTCATCTCTGAATGAACAGCCTAAAACAATTTTAGGCGAAGGCAGTGTCCGTTATCTCCTTCCGCAGCCCACAGTGATTTTGGCGGCATTAGACGTGAAAGGCATGTTCGGCGGTGTGCAGGAGTACGCGAACGGCAGCTGGAAGGGATACAACGCTGTTGGCTTCCATGGCTCAAGCATTACTGCAAACATCCTATTTCGGGACAGGGAAGGTGCGCTCTGGGTAGGTACGGTGGATGAAGGGCTGTACCGAATCTGGAACGGCAAAGCCGATCATTTCACGATGAGTGACGGGCTTTCCAGCGATCAAGTGAACGCAGTGCGCGAGGATGCCGAGGGCAACATCTGGGTCGCCACCATCGCAGGAGTCGACTGCTTTCGAGACATTCCAGTGGCGGATTACACACCCCATAGGGGACTGACTCGAAGCTTGAATGGTCCTGTGCTTGCGCGTCCCGATGGATCGGTCTGGATCGCAGAAAATGGGGGCATCGATGTTTGGCGCGCCGGCACAATCACTCCGCTGCAAGCGAACGTTGGGCAGACTATACGGGCCTTATACGAGGACAGGAGCCACCGCGTCTGGATTGCCTCAGACAACCAGCTACTTGTTTATGACAACGGCCGTGTACGGGATGTTCCTGCGAGCAGGGAGCGCGATCAGAAGCACATGGCGGAGACTATCAGCTCCATTGCACAGGATGAGACAGGCGCACTTTGGGCAGTCCTCTCTCGGAGCGGGGCGAGAACGCTTCTCCAGATCGAGAACTACCAGGTTGTCCGAACCATCGAGCTGCCCGCTAAGGATCGAGCAAAGTGGTTGGCGCCTGATAGGGACGGTGGACTTTGGGTTGGAGCAAACAGTGGGGAACTGAGCTACCTAAAGAATGGGCAACGGTCCTTCGTCAAGATTCCAACAAGCTCCGTTTCCTTCGGTGTCACCGATCTAAGGGTAACGCCCGACAACACCCTGCTCCTCAGCACGGGGATTGGGCTTTTTCTAAAGACGAGGCAGCAGTGGAGAGTGCTGAATCAAGATCGGGGCTTACCATGCTCGACCATCTACTCCGCACTCGACGATAGCGATGGGAACCTCTGGCTATTTGGCGAGTGCGGATTGCTGAGGGTCAGCACCGGTGACCTTCAACGACTTCGGGCAGATGAACTGTTTCGAGTACACCCTCGCGTATTCGGGAGGCTTGAAGGTGTTTTCCCCGGGGGGCAAGATGGGCAGCCAAGTGCTGCCATGGCTGTCGGGGGCAAATTGTGGTTCACCAATGGTGTCGTTCTGCAAATGATTGACCCGGAGCGATTGCGCGACAACCCACGGCCTCCGCCAGTGCACATCGACACAGTGCTCGCTGACCATAGAGTTTCCACTCCTCTTGGAAAGCTTGAGCTGCCTCCAAATACTAAGGACCTCGAGATTCAGTACAGCGGACTCAGCTACGTTCAACCACGCAGGGTAGTGTTTCGCTACAAATTAGAAGGGCAGGACGATACCTGGCAGGAGGTAGGTACGCGGCGGAGTGCCTTTTACAACCAGCTTCCCCCAGGGCATTATCGATTCTCCGTTATGGCATGTAATAACGACGGGGTGTGGAATACAACTGGAGCAGCGCTCGACATCGTTGTGGCCGCTGCACCCTACCAGACACTTTGGTTCAAGCTGTTCGTCCTGTCGGTACTCTTAGTTTCCCTGTGGATCCTGTATACCGTGCGCCTTGAGCAAGCCTCTGAGGCGGTGAAAGCACGGCTCATCGCGCAGATGGACGAACGGGAGCGGATCGCAAGGGATCTGCACGACACCTTCTTTCAGGGCATGCAGGGTTTGCTTCTTCGCTTTCAAACAGCAACATCGCAGCTCCCAAGACACGAGCCGGCGAGAGTGATCTTCGAGCAGGCTCTCGAGCAATCAGACGATGTGATGTTGGAGGGTCGCGAGCATGTGCTGGACGTCCGGCACGAAGAAGAATTGGTTGACCTCGCTGACATGTTTACGAAAGCAGGTCAACGGTTCCAGCAAGACGGCTCAATCAGATTCAGCGTTGTGGTGAATGGCAAAGCAGCAAGCCTTCATCCGATTGTTGTTGAAGAATTGAGCAAGCTTGGTCGAGAAGCGCTCTTCAACGCGTTCCGACACTCAAAGGGAAGCAAAATCACAGTAGAAGTGGACTATACCGAAGCCGAACTTCGACTACTTGTTCAAGACGATGGCATCGGCATTGAGCCGATCGTCGTCCAAAACGGCGGCATTCCTGGACATTGGGGTTTACCCGGGATGCGAGAACGAGCGAAAACGATCGGAGCTCACCTTAGCATCTGGAGCCGCAAA
>NZ_JAGTUT010000006.1 GCF_025685605.1 Granulicella arctica | reverse complement strand
CGTGTTCTGCCTGGATCGCACATGCGCAGGGTTCCATGCGTCGAGCCCTGCGCGCGTCCTAGGACATCGCCGTGTCGTCCACCTGGACTTCGCCCCTTTCGCCCTCCCAGCAGGGCTCCAGTGGCTCTCTGAGGCCTCCTAGCCGGAGCTAGAAGGCCTGCGCTGCTTTGCAGCGGGAGAAATAATGACACATCACCCCCAAAGGGTTGCTGTGGAGCGACTGGTCGTTTACGAATGTAAACGTGCGTGAATTCAACTACTTAGCTTGGATGCGTAAACGCGGCCATAGAACTGCACGACCTATGTAAACGAATTCTCTACTCCGGCGTAAACATATTCATTCTAGGAGGGATACTCTAGAAGAGCCGTTTACAGGCTTGACGGCTCACAGGGATTCGCCTTACGTTGGTTTCGAAGGCGGTACCTTTTGAGCACTCCCCGCACAGGCCCTGTTTCAAGCTCCCAGACGATCCCCGACCCAGAAGCTCGGAACCTTCCCCGCGCTAAAACAGTAGCGACTCGACTCTCCGCTGAAGAGCTGGACGAGATCGAGTTCGCGGCTAAGCGCTCTGGCAAGCAGCTCGCAGCGTGGCTCCGCGATGTTGCTCTTGAGGCTGCGCGGCCGACTCCGGACACGAGCGAGGTGCTCCTGGCGGAGGTCGCGGCAACGCGCTACATGCTCCTGAATCTGTTCCACGCGAGCGCAACGGCGACCCAGGACGGCGCTCATCTGACACCCGAAACCGTGCTCAAGATCCGTGAGACGGCGGATTCCCGCAAGCAGCAAACCGCACGCAAACTGCTTCAGGATTTTGCCGCCGCCGAGGAAAAAAATGGAGGCAAACGATGAGGAAACCGGTCCTGCTGGTTGCGCTTGTGATCCTCATCGGGGTGTTCAACGCGACGAACTTAACGCCGCTGCTCGGTCCTCTTCTGTACACGATGACGCCCCTCCAGCGGTACTATGCGACCGACTATCTGGCGAGCTCCTGGCACCGGGACAACCCCGCCGCGACGACCGAAACGCGTCTGCTTTGGAAGACCAGGAAAGGGAAGTCGGAGCTTGCGACCGAGCAAGACCTGGTTCAGTTGGCGCTCGGACCGAGACTCGGGACGTACTCGCCCGAGCCGTTTCGGTTGAGCGATGAAGCTCTCGCCGAGGGGTGGACCGCGGTCCGTCGCGAGAATCCCCACGAGGTAAAGTCGGCTTTGCTCGAGAACGTTCTTGAGCAGCAGATCTATGACGGGTATCCCTTCTGGCGATTCTTTGAGCAGCCGGCGCTTGGGCTCGCAGTGTTGTTCGTTGTCTGGCTTGTGATCGGTGCCTGGCGGCGGGAACGATGGGAGCGAGGCTGGTGGAAGCAGAACCAACCTCAACTTTCGTTGTGGGCCTGGAGCCTCGAAACCTCTGACCGAATGACCAAACGATTGCTCCCACGACCCAAGGCCCCAGAGATTCCGGGCGTCCCACCAACACGTCAATTGCAATCGAAAGCGCCGGCTGCGAACCGAATTCTTACGGCTTCCGTGCTGTCGGTCGAGACGAAGCCGGCTCCAGAACCTGTCGCAGTTCCGGCGTCGGTTTCCGCTCCTTCGACCAAGAGTCCTGCCGCCGTCCAGGTCCCTGTCTCAGTCACTCCTACAACTTCGGCAAAGCCAAAACCTGCGTTCGTCTGGGACGAATCGCAGGGGCTTGATTAGAGGAGAGACGTTATTCCTGAGCAGGCGCAGGAGCGACCAGCTTGACAGCCTTCTTCGCTGATTTCTTAGGTTTCTTGGGCTGCTTAACTGAATCCATTAAGTCAATGAAATCGGTCCATTTAATCTTTTGGCCGTTTTCGCGCTTCGTTCTTCCAGGACACCAGATGAGATGAGTTTTTGTCACAACCAAATCGCCAAGCATCTTGCCACCGGGTTCGTGGATCTCCAACTCGATCCCCTTGTTCTTGATTGCCATGTCCACGTCGAACGACTTGATTGAAACGTCCATCTACGATTGCCTCCTGGAATGTGTTGTGAAGATCACTAATTATGTCAGCTTCCACAAAGGATAGAGATTCTTTTGCTTTCGATCTCCTCCAAACCGCTCTCCGCCGGCCAGGCCCGGACGTACCACGCGCGCGAGTTCGCGTCCGAGAAGCAGAATTACTGGAGCCGCGACCAGCAGGGCCACTCGGAATGGCAGGGCAAGCTGGCCAGCCAGTGGGGCTTGCAGGGTTTAGTCGGCTCCGAACATTTCGCCCGGCTGAGCGAAGGCCAGCATCCCCAGACGGAAGAGCAACTCGTCCGGCACTCCGTATCGAAGACCTACGAAGGCAAGAACGGCAGGGAAGTGACCACGGTCGAGCACCGGGCCGGGTGGGATGCGACGTTCTCCGCGCCGAAGTCGGTCTCAGTGACGGCATTGGTGGGCGGTGATGACCGAGTGCGGGAGGCGCACCGGGAAAGTGTCCGGGTCGCGCTTTCGGAGCTCGAACGGTACACCCAGGCACGAATCGGCAACGTCCGGGAGCCGGAGACGACGGGCAAGTTTGCCGCCGCGACCTTTGAGCACGACACCGCGCGGCCGGTCGACGGCTATGCCGCGCCCCAGCTCCACACCCATGCCGTGATCTTCAATGTGACCGAGCGGGAGAACGGCCAGACACGCTCTCTCCAAACCCACCAGATGTACAGCTCGCAGACCTACGCGACCAAGGTCTATCAGACCGAGCTGGCGGTGCGGCTTAAGGATCTCGGTTACACGGTCGAGCGCGGGGAGTATGGCCAGCCGGAGATCAAGGGCTACACGAAGCAGTACCTCGAAGCATCGAGCCCACGTCGCGAACAGATTAAGGACCATCTCCGCGCCGAAGGTCTGGACGGACCAGCCGCGGCACAGGTTGCCGCTCACCGGACGCGGGATTCGAAGGAGCTCCTGTCGCAAGGAGAGGTGTTGCAGCAGCACCGCGAACTGGCCGAGCGGTTTGGCCATCAGGCAGACCGGGTTGTGGCTGAAGCGCGGGAGCATACGCAGAAGGTCAGTCGGGAACCGGAGCTGGCAGCACGGCAGGGTGTCACCTATGCCCGCGATCATCTCTTCGAGCGATCGGCGGTCGAGAGCGGGCGATCGATCCTGACAGCGGCCCTGGACCGGAGCATGGGGGAGGCCTCGTTCAGCCAGGTACGTCAAGAGTTCGACCGAAGGAAGCAGGCTGGGGAGTTCCGCACCGTCGATCACGGTCCAAAACACGAGGGCCAGCACTATACGACGGCTACGATGGTGAAGATGGAACGCGAGATCCTCGCGCACGTTGAGAAAGGAACCCGACGTGGCTATGACGACCCGATGCTGGTGGAGGGTCGGACGCGGATCGAGACCGAGGACCGACATCCGCAACTAAACGCAGCCCAGTGGGAGGCCGTCGATCAGGTTTTCTTGAGCCGGGAAAAGATCATTGGCTTGGATGGCGTTGCCGGGGCAGGGAAGACGACCACTCTTGCGGTGATCCGGGAAGGCGTCGAGCGGGATGGAATCAGGATCGAGGGTTTTGCGCCGACGAGCGGCGCGGCGGCGAAGCTGGCCGAGGCAGGGATTGAGACTTCAACTTTGCAGAAGCATCTCGCCCGAGGCCAGCAGAGAGACACCGGCGAGCAGCGGCTCTATGTGGTTGACGAGAGTTCGCTGACCTCCACCCGGCAGATGCACGAGTTCATCGGGCGCCTGCACCCGAACGACCGCGTTCTCCTGGTCGGCGACACCCGGCAACATGAATCGGTGGAGGCTGGCCGAATCTTCGCTCAGATGCAGGACGGCGGCATGAAGACGGTGAAGCTCGATGAGATCGTGCGCCAGAAAGACCCGGAGTTGAAGCAGACCGTCGAGCAGCTCGCCCATGGCCAGGTTGGGGAGGCGATTGCCGGCCTGGAGCGTCAGGGCCGCATCCATGAGGTGAAGGGAAATAAAGAGCGGATCGGGGCCATCGCAAAGGAGTATGCCCGGTCGCCTGAGAGTACGCTGGTCGTCTCGCCCGACAATCGTTCCCGCATGGAGATCAATCAGGCGATTCACGCCGAGCTGCAGTCCAGGGGAATCGTCGGCCAGGAGGAGCATCGGACCCAGGTGCTGGTGCCGCGTCAGGATCTCACTGGGGCAGACCGAATCTGGGCAGCCAGGTACGACGCCGGCGACGTGCTTCTCTATAGTCGGAGTTCGCAGGAGACCGGCATCGCCAAAGGCGAGTATGCCAGGGTCAAGAGCATCGACGCTCCAAACAACCGGCTCACAGTCGAGCTGCAGGACGGCACAGAGAAGAGCTACGACCCGCGCCGGCAGCAGGGTGTTTCGATCTATCGCGAGCAGGATCGAGAGTTTTCCGTCGGGGACCGGGTGCAGCTTACCGCTCCGTCATCAGAGTTGAAGCTGGCAAACCGGGAGCTGGGGACGGTCGAGAACATCGGCGAGAGCCGGATGACCCTGAAGATGGATAGCGGTCGGTCGGTCGAGGTTGACCCAGCGAAGCATCCGCATCTTGACCACGGCTATGCCGTGACCAGCCATTCCAGCCAGGGACAGACTGCCGACCGGGTGCTGATTAATGTTGATACGGAGCTGGGAGCCAAGGACCTGCTCAACAACCGCATGGCCTATGTCGCCGTCTCGCGCGGAGCGCATGATGCGCAGCTCTTTACAAATGATCGAGCAGGGCTGGGAGCGGCGCTTGGGCATGACGTTTCGCACCAGAGTGCTCATGCGCCCGAGTTGAAAATTGAGCCTAAAATTGAGATTGTGCCCGAGCGCTCGCACGGGTATGGACTTGGCATGTAACTCGTTTACTGCGAACTGATAGTAGTTCCGATTTTTCTCCCTCATTTGTGGTAAGAATATAGGAAGCGATGTCCTGGAGGTTGCTTGGAACAACGAGTCTTTACAAAGCCAGTCGAAGTCGAAGACAGATTGAGGAAACTCGGTCTGACTGAGCAGCTCTTGCTAGATCCCGTTAAGCGCGGCTTCTTTGCTTGGCTAAACTGCACGCAAAATCATCCACCCGCTTTTGCTGGCATCATGGCTTGGGGTGAAGCAAATTGTGGGCTTCGGGAGGGGCTCGTCCCACGAGGTTGGGAACGCCATAACGATCGCAACCTGCCGCTTACCATTATGCGAGAGACTGGAATCGCGCTTACGGTCTCTTCTGGCGATGAGTGCACAGGTATCGAAGGGATGGTTCCACGCACGCGAAATCCCAAGGGCGTGACGATTAAGGATGCAACCAGTTCAAATCGGGCTCAGCTAGGATTGTTTTCAGACATGGACGCACCTCCGGACCCGATCGACCTCGAGGCAATTGAGGAATGGTCGACTTGGCTTCTCCTCACCTACCGGGACACGATGACTAGAAGCGTTCGATGTGAATTGTCCCGACCTATCGCTATTGGGATTGACGGAAGAGTAGATGGATGGGCTGAGCGCATCATCCTTGCTTCTATCCCATTCGATGGTGATGAAGTATTGCTCGTACATGACAACGATAGAGGCGGGGATGGAAGTGGATCAGCAGAGACCGGAAGCGACGACACAATTCACGTTGAGGTTAGACGACGAGCGTGAAGCCCCAGGGTTCAATCCCAATAGACTTGCTGTTGCGCGTAGACGTCGTGGCATGACCAAAACCGACTTGGCGAGCGAAGTTGGCCTTGAGCTGCGCACGATTTCTGCCTATGAGGCAGGCGAGTTTAAACCAAGTACCAAAGCTGTAGCAGATCTGGGCCGTGTTCTTAAATTTCCTGTAGCCTTCTTTTTTGGGGAAGATCTGAATGAGCCGACCCCTGACACCGCCAGTTTTCGTGCTCAATCAAAAATGAACGCTTGGCAGCGCGACATGGCTCTAAGCCAAGGGGCAATCGCACTGCACTTGAATAGTTGGTTGGAAAAACGGTTCGAGCTCCCTCATCCGGATATTCCAGAGATTGGACGCGATCAAAGTCCGGAAGCGGCTGCTGAGGCGCTCCGTCGTGAATGGGGCCTCGGTGTTGGCGAAGTGCGAAATACGGTCCACCTGCTGGAGAGTAAGGGCGTACGCATTTTTGCGCTCTCGGTTAAAGCAAAGGAAGTTGACGCTTTTTCAATGTGGAGGGGCGGAACTCCCTTTGTATTTCTGAACACCCAGAAAACAGCGGAGCACAGCCGATTCGATGCAGCGCATGAACTAGGTCACTTGGTTCTGCATAGGCATGCTGCCCCTCAAGGTCGACAGGCCGAAAAGGAAGCGGACGCCTTTGCTTCAGCCTTCTTGATGCCGCGTGCTAGCGTCCTTGCTCATGCCCCAAAATTCACAACTACAGAAACCCTTGTTCGTCTGAAGAAGATCTGGTCCGTCTCAGCGGCTGCACTCGCCTATCGTTTTCACACTCTGAAGATTTTGAGCGATTGGCATTATCGAACCATTTATGTGGAGCTCTCAAAGCGCGGTTACACCAAGAATGAGCCCGATCCAGGACGTCACGAAGCCTCGCAATTGCTCGCGAAAGCATTTTCCGCGCTTCAGGAAGAGGGCATTACTCGTCAACAAGTCGCAAAGGATCTCTGCGTTAACATGACAGAGCTTGATGATCTATTGCTTGGACTCGCGTTCGGAAGAGTTGACGGAGGCAAACAGCTTGGCGCACAAGGTCCTTTGGAAAGGCGCAATTTGATTAGAGTGAAGTGATTATCAAAGAGAGCAAGCTATAAATTTGACGCTCTTCGAGCTTGGAACGTGGATAAAGCCCGCGTTCCATAAACTACAGTCTCGACGGCGGAAACCATTACGGTTTTGGCAGGGTGGCATGACTATTGTGATATTGAACACAAAGGGAGCGAGTGCAGATGGGCAGTGAACGGTGGGATCGTTGGTTACCTATATATTTCAACTTCAGCTTACCCGTGCCGTCGGTTACATGGCTGGACGTTGAATCTAAGAAGATGTCGGAACCGTTTTACAACCAAACAATACGGAACCTTCGATTAGCACCTTCAACGTCCGAACGAACCACTGGCATTGAGGAACTGGTTCAAATCGCCGCTTCATTTCCTTCTATAGATCCTGCTTGCATAATTTTTCACGTTTCCAGATGTGGCTCAACTCTTCTCACGAATGCGTTTAAAGCAGGCGGAGAGTGTACCACTTTGTCCGAAGCATCCGTTATCGAAAGCCTTATTAGGGAAAATACATTTCAAGGTATTGCACTTGGTGTCGAAGGTGCGGATAACATTCGCGCTCTGCTTCTTCGCGCGGTTGTAAGCCTATACACCGCATGCTTTGGATTGCCAGTCGTGATCAAGGCTCATACTGCTAACATTCTGCGAATCTCACATATGCGTTCAGTTTGGCCGTCTGTTCCTTTCATTGTGAATGTCAGAAATCCTATTGAGGTTATCGCATCGAATCTGGCAGGCCCCGCAGATTGGTTGAAAACTATCCTTGCTCCTTATGACGAAGAAAACGTCTTTGGATTCACTGGACCCGAGACGAGACAAATGTCGATGGAAGAGTATTGCGCACGGGGTCTGGGAAGATTTTTAAAAGCAGCGCATAGAGATCTCGATGATCGATGCTGGGTCCTTGATTACCAACACATGAATCTCGCAAACATCTACAAGGCAGCACAGCTAATAAATCTAGAGATGCCTGATACTCATGCAAAACAGATTGCAAGTGCGTTCCAGACGTATTCCAAAGACCCAGCAGCAATCCGCATCCATGTGGATGACCGCGATTGGAAGCTGAGCAATGCGCCAGTTTCAGTTCGCAGGCTGGCTGCACAATGGACGCTTGAACCATACCAAAAATTGCTTGAGGCGTCGATATTCTCGCTTTAACTACATGTACTACTCCCGGCCGCTCCAGGTCGCAAACTGCCGAATCGTACGTAGATCTCGGGTAGCGTCGCCGGAATAACGAAGAGCACGATCATCCCAGTAGATCGTTGCGACTGGCTTGTCACCGAGGTTCCGGTAGTCCGAGTTTCTGTTAATCTCGTCATAGGGCACTTTGTGATTAATTAGGTAATTTCTGATATCAGTTTCTGAGCGAGTCGTGTGAATCACAATCTTCCAACCTTCACGCTGCAGGGCTGCCAGAGCTTCCAAGACATCGCGCCGGGGAAGTCCATGTACTCCCTCCCCCTTCCAGCCGGTATAGTCAGCAATAACGCCGTCGAAATCTACTGCTAGGGTTTTACGACGGGATGACGGAATCGAAACGGATATTCCCTCACGAGATTCGAGTGCCGCGAATACCTTTTGCGTACTTTCGGCAATACTTTCTATTGCGGTGTGGCACGTCACTGTTGGATTTGATGGCGGCTCAAAGGGCGAGTCGATTCCTGTGACTTGCGTAATTAGTCCTTTACGTGCCCGTCTGTAGAGCCCTTTTGGGTCTCGGAACTCGCAAGCCGCAAGCGGAGCATCGACAAAAATATCTATAACATCTGGTATTGTTGATCGCACCATTTCTCTCATCGTGTTAAGTGGGCTGATAGCAGCTACGAGGACTACGATTCCGTTTTGTGCCAAGAGTTTCGCAACGTAGGTGAGACGACGTACGTTTTCAAAGCGATCGTCCAAGCTGAAACCAAGATCGGAGCATAGTTCCTCTCTCACCTTATCAGCGTCAAGAATCTGCACTGGTCTCATCTGGGCTGCAAGCAATACTGCTGTCGACGCACACAGCGTGGACTTGCCGGAACCGCTCAACCCGGTGAACCAAATTACATGTCCGTGGCGTGTTAGCACGAGTACTCTCCTCGATCGCTAAAATTATTCATAGGCTCCTCTAGTAACAACATGCTCACCAGGCGGCAATTGATAAATGCTCCCAATTGTTTATGATGGATAGGTTCGGGAACAACGCTATGAAGTATCAAGTTGTGGCGGTTCTTGGCTGTGTGTCGTCTACTACTCATTGCTAAGTCTATGCGCAGGCTTCTACCTTATGGGAATCGTTGATAACTCAATAGGACCATCGCCATATTGGTCGCGTATAATCCGCAGCAAATATATCTTGTCGTCAGAAGAAGCGATTACAAGACGCCATATGATGGCATCCCTCGTTGGCTCCTGCCTTCATCATTTGCACTGCCTTATCAAGAAAGCAGTGTTCGCATCGGATGCACAGATTTCCCAAGTATGCAGCTAAGGATTGACTGTAAAATCGTAACCGCATTCATCCCGACCTTCGGTACAAGATTTAAAACGGTATAAGCGCACCGCATTCACAACCGCGTCAAAGAAGCGCTTGTCCCCCCCTAATGGAATTATCGAAGCAGCCCTACCATCCTTTCCGATTACAACATGCACTCTCACCTTACCGGATAAGCCATAACATGCCGTTCCTTTACTGCAATCTACAGCGTGGCCATGAACGATGCGAAGAGCCGGCGGCGGCGGAATCGGGGTGACCTCGGATGGTTGGATATTATTTTGGGCCTCACTTTTTCGAACGGGAGCGAATAACAGAATCCATGCCAGAAGACTGCATTTCAGTATGTTGTTTGTCACCATTGTTTGCCCCTATTTCTCAAGTGTTTTTTCTCTAATGCTTCGCGGCGCTTGTCGCCCACGTAATCCACGCCTGGCAGTTATTTATTAAAATCTGTGCCGCAGTCGCGGTAACAGCATAGGGAGTTGCGTCCGCAGCAGTGAACATCGCAATTAAGGCTGCAACAGCAGGCGAAAGAACCGCGTCGACAGATGTGCCAACTGTTCCAATCCCAATTATGAGATTTTGTCCAGAGGTATCTTTAGCCATGGCGTTCTGAAGAGAGAGCAAGCTTTGATTCAGGCTTGAAGTGAAATCGGCGTCGCTTCCTCCAAATATCTGATTCCCGTTGTTATCGTAGACTTGGAGTTCATTCATCGTGCCATCGGCGCTATAGTCATTTATGACTTCTAGAGTGTTGCCATAAACACCCGTATAGTCATTTGTAACTTCGTAAGATCCATTGGAATCGTAATGGACAGATTGAGTCCAGCCCGATGTGGCTGGTGTACCATCATCTAGCTCGGGATCATTTGTACCGATTGCGCCACTGCCACCGCTACCATGACTGGGGCTGCTGTCGCCTCCGCCTCCTTTGCCGCCGCTGCCGGTGTTGCCAGGATCGCCGGATGGGCCTGAAGTCCCGGATATGATGAGTCCATGGGGGTCAACACGATTGATGGGATCGTTGGCCACGAATGCGTACCGGTTCCAACTTTCCGGGCTGGAAAGATTTGCGCTTCCTTCATAGGGGTCAGGCGACATGAACCGGCCGAGGGTACTTGAATAGTAGCGTTGCTCGGCGTACTTCAGGTCCGTGTTGACATCATCTTCATACCCATCGAATTTGCTTCGTTCGTCGTCCTGACTCTTAATTTTCTCGCCGAAAGGCATGTAGTTGGCCGTCTTCGCACCTTTCTTTGCGCTCCA
This sequence comes from Granulicella arctica, assembly GCF_025685605.1. Classification (NCBI taxonomy): domain Bacteria; kingdom Pseudomonadati; phylum Acidobacteriota; class Terriglobia; order Terriglobales; family Acidobacteriaceae; genus Granulicella; species Granulicella arctica. The sequence goes on along the minus strand of NZ_JAGTUT010000006.1, from coordinate 56,061 downwards.
AGCACGAGTTGATCCAAGTCGATCGGTGACAACCACATCCCCTGCCGACTGGGCGAGTCGTCTGCCGAAGTAGATGTCGGTTTTGGCAACACTGAAAGCGAGATTTCCTGACTTATCCTTTGCCAAGATATAGGTCGCGAGATTTATGGTCCCACTATAAAAATCGAAGCTCTCCGTGCCATCCGGTGCCACCTTCCAAACACGCAGATTCTTGTAGTCGTAGCCAAAATGCTCTACCCCGCTCGGACTCTCAAGCCGAGTAAGCCGGTTATTTGCGTCGTACTTCATCTGCATATACGGAAGTTGAACGAGGTTGCCGCTCGCGTCGTAGTCAGTCTTAGAATCTACGATCCGGTTGTTCGCAGGGTCGTACACAACCTGTTGAGAATAGCCCCGACCCTGGGTCAAGGTCTGACTGGTTCGATTGCCGAATTCATCATACGTGTAGCCTAAGCCCCACGCTCCATCGCTACTTACGGCTGCAGCAAGCCTGTCTTGGCTGTCGTAGCCGTAGGATACTGATGTCCCTGTAATGTTATCTGTTTCGGAGATCACTTTGCCGTCATTGGAACGGTAGGTATAGGCGAGATCGACAGTAGGAAGCTGCCCGCCTCCGGATGTTGGGTCTGCCGGTGCAGCGATCAAACGTGTAGCCCGGTTACGAGTGTTGTACTGATATCCCTGAATGAGGTATTGGCCTATGTTTTTGGCATAGAGTTTCATCGAGGTCAGATTCCCTGAGCTGTCGTACGCGACATCCTTGACGGTTGCATCGGAGGCAGTCGAAACGCCACTTAGACGCCCCATGGAATCGTAGGTATAGGACAGAGTTGGATCTCCGAAGGGGTACGTTACCGATGCAACCCGGCCTTCCCCGTCGTAAGTTATGTGCAACTCAAGATCGGCATTGTTGCCACCGCGATTCACCCTGAGACGCTTTGCAGCTAGTTGACCGGAGACGGTATAGCTGTACATCTCAGTCATAAGACCAGGCAAGGTGTTAGCATTTCCCCATTGCACCGCCGCAATACGTCCTTGAGTATTTTTGGAAAAGGCTGAATCGAACGAATTGCTATCGTAATAATAGGAATAGGATTCATTCGGAAGTGGATCGCCCTTGGCAGTAACTCGATTAACCAGGGTGATCCGTTTATTGGCATCCCTGGTATACACACAACTCTGACCTTTAGCATCCATTGTCGACGCTAAAGTACCATCTTGATTGTAGACTAGGTTTTTAAGACCGCTCTCGGGATGATGCTTCTGGGTCACTCGGCCACCGGAGTCATAGGAAAAACTTCGAGTCTGTGTGGCACCGGCTCTTGGCATCGTAACCGAGATCAGCTTTCCTAGAGCGTTGTACGAGTACTGGGTCTCTACAGTTGTGGTGTTGCTTGCATCCGGCATCACAACTTTTTGGATCTGGCCAGTTGCATTTCTAAAGACCTTCTTCCATCGACCTGAAGGACTGGCGATTTTCACCGAGTTTCCAGAGTAGGAAAACGTGGTGGGGGCGCCCGTCTTTACTGAATCCTGAGATATCTTTCTACCGAGATCGTCGTAAGCGGTATTCATCCACTGTGGTTCGTCTCCCGGTGCTTGCGGCAGTGATGTCTGCACGAGATTACCCATAGGGGCGTTCGCTGCCGGCCCATAGGTGTTTAGCACTAAACTATGGGTACCTGACTCATCGCCCTTCTCGGTTTTGATCACTTGGCCGAAGCCGCCGTAGATTGCTCTCCGCCACCTGCCATTGAGTGAACTGGTGACCGTAGATGGGCCATTATCGTACCCGAAGGTGACAAGCCGTCCGTTCGAGTCGGCTGTAGTAGCGGGTCTGCCTAGACTGTCATAGGATAGAGCCGTTTGGTTTCCATTCGGACGGGTCACCGTCGTCAGCTTTCCGCCGGAGTAGCCCATCTGCATGGCCAGATTTTCGTTGCTGTTCGGGATGATTATTCCTAGCCGAGTGTTATTGCTGTCTTCTGCTGGAACCAAGGAGATCTGACCCTGAGTGCTGTCCTGTATGACACTTGGAGTACCAGTGATGTCGTATTGAACGCGACGATAGACACCTCCTACATAGCTCTCGGTTATGTTGCCACGCAAGGCGTTTCCAACATTGAATGTTGTCGAATCGTGTTTCGTAAGGCCTGGACGGTCGATGATCGGAGTAGTGTCATACTTCAAGCTGCGAGTATTCACCGCCTTCCCACCGCCTTGCACCTCGGTCGAGTTCCGCAAATTAAGGATATGGCGAGCAAGATAAGCCTGATCGGTCACATGCGTGTGCTTGATAGTCCGAGCAGGACTCGCACTTTTGTCATAGTCGAGCAGCTCGTGTGACGCTAGATTTCCATAGGCATCACGGGAAATCTGATGGCTCGATGTTTTTTGGCCGGCAGTGCCCGGATCAAGTACGGTGGTTTGATTCGAGATGTATGGAATCCCTGTATCCGTGTTGCTCCATGCAAATGACTTCTGCCGCGCAACCTTTGCTCCACTCAATGAGGAAACCGACAACGCATGCCCCAAATGGGCTGATCCAGAAGCACTGGAAAAGCTCCATATTTTTCGTGCGCCGACAGTCGGTCCGCTCACAATTGCAGAACTGTGAACCTCTTCGCCACTATCGGAAGGGTCTCTATCAAACGAATGTGTATGTGAGTTTGAAGGCGAATGAGGATCCAACAGTGAGCGACTTGACACCTCTCGAATGGCACGGCCGTTGTGGAAGCTGTAGGTCCGGTAGTCCCACCCCAGAACCCCCCCTTGCGGCTTTTGGCCTTGGGTCAATTCTCCGTGAAGATTGTATTCAAAGATATGCTTTAGCCCGGTTCCATCTGTCACAGAAGCGAGCATCGTTACCTGGATGCTGACGCTGTTAGCTTCCGCAAAAGGGGACGATACTTGTTGTTGCACATAAGAAAACGAATAGTTCTCTAAACTGCCGACTGTGTTGACAATCGAGTGCAACCGCGGCAACTGGCCAGAACTATACATAAAGATGTAGCTGAATTGGCCGTCTCCAGCAAAGCCAGCACGGGCATCTTGAATTTGCGAAATCCTTCCGCTTGAGTTGCTACCTGTCTGACCGATCCCAGCCAGGTAGCTAACCACTATCTGATTACCATTTGTATCCTGAATTAAGGTTGGATACATTGTTCCTGCGTCGTCCTCATGTGGCCCTGCGACCGATCCGAACGTCATTGACGAGCCGTTTGCGAGCCAAAGCGTCGACTGTGCCGGATCCCAGGTTACATAGTGACCATTAAGTGACCGCCATACATTTCCGCTTTGCGTCATGCGGTACTCTGCGCCAGAACCGTCGACGAATGTAAAACCACTGGCGGTAGTGCCGTTCGTCTCAGGAATAACGGATGAAATATGCAGACGCCACGCATAGCCCACACAGGAGTCGCTCCCATAAGACTTCGAGCCTGCTAGCCCTTGCTTCCATATCTGCGAGTTGTAGGTCAATGAGACAGGCACACTGCAAGATCGACTCATTGCACGCAGCAACGACATTGAGTAAGAAAGATTGCCTGAGAGCAGATCGATTTTCTCACCTCCATGCCCCCAATATGCACCGTTGCTTCGTACGCCTACACGGCGGATATCTGCGCCTTCGCCTGTCGTACTGTGTCCTTGAGCATCAGCGCTCGAAACTAATAGAAAAGGAGAAAATCTGCTTGTGGCAGCCAGTCCCATACCCAGCTTCCCAAAGTTGCGCCTAGTAATCATCACGATTCCTTTGTAGTGGTGTTGTTGCTCTACTATCCACGAACGGGCGATCTATGGTCGTCAATGGTTCCATTCAGATTCATATGCAGGCGTTATAGGAATGTGCTTCGACGAAACCGTATCATCAGCAAAACGCTAGAAATAGGTGAGCCACTGCTGCCCGGGAGCACTTCCGTTTAGATGTTAGATTACCGATAGGCAGAAACTAACCTAGGACGGAACTCATGTCAAACGAAAGTTTGCCTTTGCTACACACAGTTCGGGGGTGCGACGAAGCATCTGTGCGGGAGTTCTTACTGGTAGTTAATTACCTAAGCGCAACAACTGAAAGCAGAACAGTAAAGTTGCTTGCATCAGAGCTAGCGAATTGAATCGCGAAAGCAATCACTGTCTCGATGCTGAGCAGCTAAACACTGAGTGCCCCTATTGTCAGTTGTTTCCCTTTTACTAGGCATGATAATCAGCGATGGCCGCGACGCGGCCGCACTTGAGGATGAGAAGGGTTTTCGTTGACCTGAAGCGTGGGGTGGTGGAGACTTCAGGGGCGAACAGGTAAAGGGTCGCGGACTTATTGGTGGTCTGACCCCGAATGATAATCTGACCCGCCGGCGGCTCACGTACATCTGACTGGTGCTCTCTTGAGCCCGTAGAACAATATGCCCAACTCGCCGCCGGCTGCTTGTCCGCATTGGAGGAGCAGATGATCGAAACGATTCTAGAGCGATGTGCCGGCATCGATGTCGGCAAGAAGTTCGTCGTGGTCTGCGTCATGACCGGTGGCGCAAGAGACGAACCCCACACGCAGATCAAGAAGTTCGGCACGATTGTGAGCGAGCTTCAACGGCTCGCCGAATGGCTGGTCGCCGAAGGTTGCACTCATGCCGTGATGGAGAGCACCGGCAGCTACTGGAAGCCGGTCTTCAACCTGCTTGAGGCGCACGTCCGTGTGATCCTGGCGAACGCTGTGGACGTGCAGAACAGGCGCGGACACAAGACCGATCCAAACGATAGCCGCTGGCTGGCTCATCTTCTTCGCCACGGCATGATCCGGCCAAGCTTCATCCCTCCGTTGGCGTTTCGTGAACTACGAGACCTCACGCGTCGTCGCAGGCAGCTCATCGGGGAGAACTCGAGGGAACGGAACCGGGTTCAGAAGGTGCTTGAAGATGCGAACATCAAGCTCGGTGACGTGTTGTCAGACGTCTTCTGTGTGTCGGGCAAGTTGATGCTCGCAGCGCTTCTCGACGGCCGGATGACCGCAGAGCAGATCGCTGATTTGGCCAAGAAGAAGGCCCGAGAAAAGATCCCACAAATTACGGCTTCCGTTGCCGATCATCGGTTGAGCGACCATCAGCGCTTTCTCATCCGGCATGCTCTTCGTCATCTCGAGTTCCTTGATGAACAGGTAGAAGCGCTCAACACCGAGATCCGACGGCACTTGACGGACTCGGCACTTGCCGAAGCGTTCCATCTGCTCCAGAGCATTCCGGGCATCAAGGAAGAATCCGCCGCCAGCATCCTGGCCGAGATAGGAGCGGACATGGAACAGTTCCCAACAGTAGCGCAACTCAGTTCATGGGCTGGCCTGTGCCCGGCGAACCACGAAAGTGCTGGCGTCAAGAAGAGCGTTCGTACGAACCGGGGAAACGTCTGGCTGAAAACAACGCTGACGCAAAGCGCATGGGCAGCCACCAACCGAAAGGGTTCACGGCTGCAGTCGCGTTACCACGCACTGAGATCGCGCTGCGGAAACAAACGCGCCATCGTGGCGCTCGGGCACACGCTGCTTAAGACAATCCACGCAGTTCTCTCAGCGAAGATGCCCTACCGAGAAGAACCTTTGATAACTCCGAACGACAGGGATGTCGAACGCGCCCAGCACCACATACGCTGCTTGAAGAAACTCGGATACAACACCTTTGCGGTCGAGTAGGAGCTATCTATTCTCAGAACAACGTCCTTTATCGTATGTAAGTTTGCGGTGGAGGCGACTTCATCATATGACCTACTCGCTTCATTGACCAGCGGGTGGTTGGCATAACTCGACCTTGTTTCCTTCAGGATCGATGACCCAACCAAACTTCCCGTACTCAGAGTCGTCGATCTTGTCGAGGACGTTGCAGCCCTCCGCTTTGAGAGCCTCGATGAGAGCGTGAAGGTCTTCAACGCGATAGTTGACCATGAATGAGGCTTTGCTTGGAGCAAACTGGGCGCTTTCTTCCGGAGCAACAGACCAGGCGGTCGTTCCACCCGTAGGCTTGCCATCCGAGTCGGTCCAGTCGAATGCTGCACCGCCCCACGTCTGAACATCGATGCCAAGATGACGCTTGTACCAGGCCTGCAGCGCAGGTGCATCCTTTGCCTTGAAAAAGATGCCGCCGATATCAGTGACTCGCTTCATAGAACCTCCGCTGTGTTCACAGCGAGTGTACCTTGCTGAGACGGTGGTTTCAGAGAGTGCAAAGTCGATTCGGCTAACTGGCTGACCACTTTACTCGGCCTTTGCAAAAGCTTCGGGCGTATGGATGTGCGTTTTTTTGCAAAATCAACTTGGCCCATCGCAGCGGCCGTGCAATACTACTACGCAACACGTAGTAGTCGGAGCACGATGATGCCTAACCACACAAAGGATCTTGGCCAATATTCCGATCCTCCTTTGCTCGTACTTGCGAGCCTAGCCAGTGGTCCAAAGCACGGTCATGCCATGATCGAGGACGTTGCGCGCCTCTGTGGAACGCGATTGGGACCAGGAACTCTATATGGAGCGATCAGCCGGCTGGAGCAGGAGGGCTGGATTGAACCCCTTCCACCGGAAGAGCGGCGCCAACCCTATCGCATTACGACCCAAGGTCGTAGCGTACTCCGTGCTCGCCTTTCTGCGATGAAACAGCTTGCGCAGGTGGGGTTGAGCAGGCTGGAGGTGAGATGAACCGCATTTTGGCGCGCTTGCATTTGCGTCTCTATCCTCGGCGTTGGCGCACCCGTTATGGAGAAGAGTTTGAAGAGTTCCTTTACTTGCGGCCGGCGGGCCTTCGAACATCAGCCGACTTGGTGCGTTCCGCCTTTTCAGAGCTTATTTCACCCACTTTCGGAGCAGACATGACCAAATCACCACAGACGTTTAGCGCACTTTCGAAGCAGCCCAGCGCGTTCCTGCCGTTGACCATGTCTCTTCTTGCATTAGCGACAATGGCGTTAGGGCCATGGGTTTTTGGAGATTTTCGTGCCAAGGACGAAGGACCTACAGCGCATATCTGGCAAATCCTAATAGCGGGCCAGCTTCCGGTCATCGCGTTCTTCGCGTTCAAGTGGTTGCGTCGATTACCCGGTCAGGCTGTCAAAGTTCTTTCTGTTCAGGCTTCCGCCGTCTTGGTGAACTTCGCGGTTGTCTTCCTCATGGGTGTTGGGTGAACGGGCAAAATCAAAGTAAGAATGATCTAAATTGCGTTGAGCTCGCTCAAAGTGACTTCAACGCCGACAACTCCGGTTGTAGGGGGTGTTGCCGAAAACGCCAGTTTCAGGGATGCGGATTGAATGTTTGCGATGGGTCATCCTCAACGGAGTTTGAACTTCATCTACTGAGCGTTGGATAATCATCGCGCAGCCATAGCGATCGTATCGGCGATTGCAGGAGAGGTTCTATGATTCTTCGCGCGGCGTTGGTCCTGCTGACTTGCGGATTAATGCTCGATGCCAAGTTGGAATCGCAAGTCCCGGCCCAGGCCTGCAAGAGCACGGTTACCGGTCATCTTGAGACGATTCCACTCGAGAGCAGAGTCTACGGCAAGAAGCGTTTTCTTCGTGTGTGGCTGCCGCCCGGCTACTCCGACTCGGCTCTGGCATCAAAGCGCTATCCGGTGCTCTACCTCTTCGACGGGCAGTTCCTCTTCGATCGCTGCACCTCGCAACCGTTTCCAGATGAATGGCACGTTGACGAGATCGTGACAGACCTCATCCTTAAGAGAACACTCGCGCCCTTGATCGTTGTTGGTATTGATAATGCTGGGCCTGGTGTGCGCGAAGACGAGTATTCCCGATACGGCGAGGTATCGAACGCACCACAAAAGCTGTCTGCCTTCATGACGACTGAAGTTCTTCCGCTGATCGATGGGAAGTATCGGACGACAGCGGATCGAGCACACCGTGGAGTCGGCGGCGCTTCTCTGGCGTCCCTCGCCGCGCTGACTCTGCTGCTCGATCAACCGGATACATTTGGCTTGGGCCTGCTGGAGAGCACGTCACTCCAAAATGGGAATGGCAGAATCCTGCAGGAGACATCTCAGGTGGTGCAAGGGCCAATACGGATATCCATAGGAGTCGGAACGGCGGAGGTTCCGCCGGCGGAAGCTGCCGCACATGGATTTCCTAGATTCGATGGTGCCTTTGTCACAATGAGCCAGACGCTGGCTAACAATTTTCAGAAAAGTCTGATGAACCATCCGGACGTGAGACTGACCGTGCAACCGGGCGGCCAACATCAACCGAAGTATTGGAGCGAGAGATTCGGCCCCGCGGTGAGCTTTCTGTTTCCAACGGAGCAACAGGCCCGAGAGTAAGGGCTTGGCACACGGAGAGAATGCGGCTCCCTGATTGTAGGTAAGTTCCGCAAAGTCTTGGCGGTGTTATCGGCAACGTCGGCCATTCAGAACGGCGGATTGGGCTCAGGTTGGCCATAATCCCGTCTCTCATACCTGCTTCGATTGGAACTATCCTCTGTCCAAGCTCGACGTCCTTACCCCATTAGCGAACGACTGTCTCCTCGGAAGAAAGGTCGGCAAGAACATCTATCGCGTTCATGAAGTCAGCTCCCGTGCCCGCGTAAGTAGCGGTGCCTCCCCGAGAACGGCAATAGTCGGCCTGCGATCGACCCATCTGCCACTCGGCACATAGGATTGACCCGTTGCGATAACGACGAGCAAGTGCCTTCTGCCTAAACATTGCCGACCGCTCAGCCAACCATAAGTCGTCCGGCTGGGCAGCGAGTTTAGGCGGCTCATTCTGGAGAACTACCTCGGAGTACGAAGTTCGAAATGTGGGAAATAGGTGAGTGAATCTCTCCACTTTGACTCCATTCTCTGACTGCGAAACGACCATCCATGGAAAAGCAAATGAAGCACTGAATGGATACGTGATCCGGTTTGGGTGGGTAGCTCTCCAGCCAAGAACGACAAATACCTTCCAAGCTAATGCCATGCTCACCAAGACAACGGCAGCACTCGTTAATAATATTGACCGTCGCATTGAGCCCTCGTGAGCAGCATACATAGAGAGACGATACCCGATATTCCGTAAAAGTCGGTGTTATCGGCAACGTCGATTTCGTAGTTTCCCAAAAAGACCGTTTTCGATAGGTGTCGAGTACCACCTCCAAGATGAAGGTGATAAAACAGTGCCGCTCCTCATGCGAAAGGACCTCCAGCATGGTAATCGTGAATTCGAATGTTCCGCTAGCATTCCTCAAACCATGGATAAAGGAACGAACTGAGTAAGGTAACCCGGCGAAAACAACATTTGTGAGTATTTAGGTGTAGATGGTGAGGTGAATATGCGGCTCTGTTCATGCCGGGTGTTAATTCTAGGCTTGTTGCTTATTGTTGAACCCCAAAGCACGCTCCCGGAAATCGCCGAAGGCTTGTGGGGCAGCAGTCTTTGCCAGAGTGCAAATTCCGAACCGCCGTGGGTCGCGAGCTCTGCGATCAGCCTTGCGAAAGGTCATGGAGAGTACACAAGGCCGAAGACCTAAGCTTTACTATCAAGTCGCCCAGCGAGTAAAACAAACTGCAAGGTAAACAGGTGTATCTTACGTTTCTGTTGACAAGTACTACACCACGAAGGCAAGTTGTCGTATAACAGTAACCAACCTCAAAGGTTTATCGGAGCCTTGATCCGCGCGTTTGGACGTAAAAAGAACTGTTTATTCTGAGTGGTTTTGAGAAGTGGTCTCATAAAGTTGTTTCAGAGAGCCACGAAGCCTGAGAAGGAATTCGATCGAGAGTTGCGAGAACGAAGAGGTTTCTATTTTGGACTCAACTTGCAGAAGACCTGACCTCTTGCCCAGACGCGCAGATGGATAACCCGAACTCACAGGTAACAGAATCGATCCTCGAAACACCCGTGAAAGACTTCGACACCATGCGCAAGATGCGTGCGGAGCCATTGCTTGTTTCGTCTCGAACTGCTCAAGTGGGATGGCATGTTTTTGTTGATAACGTTCGCTTCTGGTCTATGCTTGCGATCATCGCAATACATGCCACCGGCGCATTTGATCTTGTCAATGCGCCTTCTTCATGGAAAGATGCACTGAAAGTTCCATTGAAGTTCGGAACTGTTGGATTCTTTCTCATCTCCGGCTTCCTCCTTGGGGAGCGTCTTCAAACAAGCCGCCGAACCCACTATTTCGGTCGACGCGTCAAGAAGGTTTTTCTTCCATGGCTCATCTGGGTGACGGTATTCATTACCTACACAATAAGCCTTGATCTCCTTCACCATCGATTTGTACTAAGCCTGCACAACCTGCTACCTGTCCTATTTGGTCGATTGAGGGATTGCCTGCTTTCGACATCATTCTGGTTCGTTCCAAATCTGCTGCTTGCACTTCTTGTTCTGCTTGCATTGCGTCGATACCTGTACGATATCCGTCTTGGATTGGTTCTTTTGGCCGTTCACCTGTTTTATGTAGTGAACATCTACAGACTGTGGATACCTAGCTCGCATCTCGAAGCTCTGTTCGGGTTCGTCTTTGATCTGTGGCTAGGCTCGTTCGCTTCAAAGCACATCGTCAAAATGACCCAATGGATAAGCGAAATCTCACTCAACACGATGGTTGCGCTGACGCTTGTAAGCCTGACAATGGCCTACGCGGAAACACTGTTGCTCGTACATCTACATTCCGTCGATCCCAGCAACACACTCCGATTCACCAATCAAATCTACTCCATCATGGTCGTTCTTTTCTTGATGAAGATCCCCACCGCGAGCTGGCCACGCTTTGTGAACGTGCGCCGCGATACGTTCGGCCTGTACCTAACACACAGCATTGTCATGGACCTATGTTGTAAAGCTTGTCGCAGGATTCCGCCTTTCCTCACAGCGCGACTCCATATGAATCAGGGGGAGGAAGGGGTGTTTCTTTGGATTTTGGTATTGGTCTTGACATATACGGGGTCGCTGCTCATTACCCGCGTGCTCGCATCCTCGCCAGAGACACAGTGGCTCGTTGGCGCCGAATTCCCTGTGCCCACCCCAAGGCATTTTCCGCGGTTCCTTCAGCTAGGCCGCTTCTCCTCGCTCACCCTGCGGAAAGCAAGAACTTTTATGACAGTTCGTAGCGATGAAAGATAGCTCGTGCGGAGCAACGCAAAATCGAACTGCCGCGATTCGGCCATCTGCTCTGCCGCGCGTTCGAGATAGACGGTATTCCAGTGCGTGATCGCAGCCACAATCAAATTCAGACCGCTTGCCGGTGCCGTCTCATTCTGCGCTAGAGTAACGACCTCTCATCCAGAACGTCAGATAGACGAAGCCGATTACGACAAGCTGAAACACTCTGCGACGGAATCAAATTCACTCCAAAAACATCGTGTAGACCAAGCGCTTCTATGCGTACTGACGAACCCCAAGCACTTCAACGAGCATGGATGCATAAAGATTCCATCAGTGCCGCGCCTGCTATCGGCGGAGAGACTCAATGGCGACGTGATCATGACGTTCGACGATGGCCAATGCGCTGTATTCAGCCTCTCTTCTGCATAAAACCTTAGATTAAGCCGAGATCGTCAAAGACTCCGAAGACGACATTGAAGTTCTTGCTCACAAACGCAACGCTAGGCACTGCGTACTGGACACCTCAACAATTCGGTCATTTGCCTCGAAAACCCAATAAAGCACCCTCGCATCTGATGATGATGCAACCAGGTAAGCCGATCCTCAAGAAGAGTCCTTCAGGGACACACAGCATTCGCTGTAACCCTTTCCTATTCTTCTTCATGCTGGCGATCATCGTGGCTGCTTTCGTCTACCTGGCAGTGCGTCCGTCCTCAAGCGGATTTGCATTGAGAAAAGCCGCTGTAGCGCAGAAACAACGTTAAAGCTGGCATGCCATAAACCAACGAATTGCGCGGAAGTCGTTTCTAATGAGTCAAGCCTTTCCAAAAGAGGTTGAGAGTCAGCCATGAGAGGGATGAGCCTATCCAATTCGCAATCGGCTTCATACTAAAGTTATTCCAAATCCAGTAGCCCGTTTCTGTATGCTCTTGCCGACTTTCGTTTTTTCTTATCGATGTCTATCGCCCACTAGAAGCGGCGCGGAGGCTGAAGGACCTCACGAAGTGGAGGTGGTACTCGCTGCCAGCACATTCACACCAGAGGCATTGAAAGAGCTTCTCGCGACATCCTTTCTTTGAGCCGCTCAAACCGCATCAATGGGCGATTCAGTACAAAACACATTGACCATCATTTAGCGCAATTTGGTGTAGCAGGCCCGCTCAAGCACGTCGCCGGTATCTCTTTCCCGCAGAGTCTTTCGGCAACTTCGGTCGTATTGAGCAAAGCGCCGTCTCGGCGGACGAAGTAAAGGGGGACGAGAGCAGGTAAGCAGAACGGATTTCACTGCAGCAACGCTGCTACTATCGCCTATGCGGAAATCATCGAAGATTGTGGATCGCGAACCCGTGATTTGTCCAAAGTGTAAAAACCAGAGCGCAGTCCGCGTGCACCGTCATGGCATCGATCGATTCTGGAACCTTGCCGGGTATTGGCCGTATCGCTGCGCCAACTGTAGCAGCCACTTCCGCACCCGACACCGCTCATAGAAGCAGTAGCCTAACCAAGAGAAGTCTTTGTTCCCCTTCGCTTTCGAATCGAAAGGCTTCGTGCGGTGAGAACAATTGCAGTGCCTGGTTTGACTCTCTGCCAACTCCGCACACCCATGTATTCGTGGATCAGCTTCAGTTCTTAAGATCAAGAGCAATCCTTCTGGGCACGGCAAAGCAGAGGAACGTGTTGTCTTCAAACGCTGCCTACGAGACATCGAATTGCATCCAAGTGAAATGGCTGTTGCTTCTCCGATCGAGTTCTCCTATCCGTGCTGTTTGCTCCATTCAGATTGTCCATGTTGGGGAATTCGATGCAGAACCTGCCAGACGACCTATGTCTTCGGTAAACATGGAGATCCTGAATTCGGATCGATGAGCAGCATTCCTTCTTATGGCGTGTTCCGTTGTTCGAATGGACATCGGCATGTCTACTTCGCGAAAAAGTTGCAGAACCAGCACATTCCCTGCGATGTATCCAGAGGCGCCATGAGAGACAATCGAAACGCTTACCAGCAGATTCATACAGTGCTGGGACTAGCCGCCATCAATACTAAATAACGGTGCAGTAAGGGTGTCCATCGTTGTCGAAAGGCAACATGTGGCTATACCGGGTTGCACTCCGCACACTCATTGACATGGTTCCAAAACTTGACCGAGTCCCCATGGGCGTCCGGATCGTCTTCGGCACTGAGGGGTGCGAGAAGAGAAGCATTGGGTTTCCGTGTGCAGTGTTCCATCCAGAGTTCGATCCCTACAGGACATTCCAGGAAGAGCGCAGCAACATTGATCGTCCCAGGAAACTCTTCTGCCAGCTTACGGTGAAGATGTTCTTGCACTCGCAGAACGAGGGCTTCATCCATTCTTCTGCTCATCGTTTCAACCTCAGAGGACACCGTTCGTCGCACCGCTTTATCTCTCTTTAGATGCAAGGCTCCTCCCACAGACTGTTTTCGATGGGAGGAGCTTTGTTGTTGGGCCGGTTAGTTAGTGCTGTTTGTGATCAGCTTAGTTGACGGCCCCCTTCTTGGTGACCAGTGTCTTGGTTGCCGAAGGTGCCGGTACCTGGACGGTATTGGACGTGGATGCCCTGTAAGCATCGTGCGTCAAAGGCCTATCGTCTCCCGGAACATATTTGAGTTGCGGCTTTCGTACATAGGGGACAGTTCAAGAAAGGGTAATTTATGTACGCTAAGCAGGGGGCCCGTCAGAATTCGGAAAGTAAAGCACGTTAGTGGCAGAGTCTGCCAATGAAATCAACAACATACAGTCACGTCACGCGAGCCTTGATGTAAAGTACCAGTGCTGAGCTAAACCCTTTGTTCTCAATGAGCCTGCCGAGATTATCGTGCCCTATCTCCGAATTCTGCCGGGACCCCAGGATAGGACTTCACGTCATCCCGCCGCGTCAGAAGGAGATGATTCTCATTGCGAATGGGAACGCAAGCAGAATCGGCATCCATACCTCCATCGGCGACTTCGCGGCTACTAAAGATGGCAAGACCTACGGCCCGCTCAATACGGACGGCGCTTTCTACAACATGAAGATGCTGATGTTCGATACGAAGAGCCGCCCGATTGGCATTCTCGTGATGGAGATTCCAGCGACCTCAGCCACAAGCGAAGCAGACGCCGCTCGTCAGGCGGAAGCTCTCCGCAAAGAGGTCTCTGAGAAGATTCCTGATCTCGAATGGCTCTTCCAGCACTCGTAAAAGACGCAAATCCTCATCGTTCCGACAGCGTCACCTCAATCTCGGTATCGTGCGGAAAGGTCGTGTCATGCCCTTTGGCGATAAAGTGAAAATAAACAGACTTGGCGAGGGAGTAGTAGGCAAAGCCTTGAATGACGCTGGTGTTTCTCGTACTGAGCGAGACAACGCGGGCGATCAGACCGAAGCCGTTGGAAGAGACGGTTGCGGCGCCTGGACGGGGTGTGCCTGGATGCTCATCGTCCGGCCCGGCTGCGGCTGCAAGGACACCCAGGAGCAGCGGTTCAGCGTACTTGGCGGGGCCATCGCTTGCTTTGACCTCACCTTCCTCGTCGATGGTGACATGCTGGCCGGGAGCCGTCTCGGCTGCGGAGAGCCGGCCGTGAATCTCGGTAAGTTGCGTAGGTCCGTCTGCTGTCGGAAGATCAAGGTTGCGAAAGGCGAAGCGCAGGTCGCCATTGTGCCCGAAGCGGCGCGCGGCCTTGGTCTGCACGACCTTGCCGTGCAGATGCGTTCCTTCCGGCACCAATAGCCGGGAGCCGTCAGCCGAGAGCAGCGGCCTGGTGATGATGGCTTCGACCGGGTCGTCGCGCCGTGCCGTCTCCGAGGTGAGCGGCGAGGTGAGACGAGCGTGCAGCGCACCCTGTGGCAGGCGTCCGTGAAGGTCCTCAAGCGGCAGCTCAGGTTGTGAGGTATCTTGTGCGATCGCCGGCGTCGCAAGGTCGGCGTTGTACCTCGTCTTTCTCCAGAGGATTTCTGGGTGATACGGCAACTGGCCGATTGCCCACTTTTCAACAATTTCACTGTAATGGCGATCCTTCACACCCTCGCTGACATCCTGCTTGCTCTTGCGGAACGCCGCGCCGATCCGCTCCTTGATGGATTGCTTCTTAGTCTTCGTGCCGAGTGTAAGCACGCTCGCATCGGTCCGCACGGCCGGCGCATCGATCGGGATGGTGTAAGCCGCCACGCTGCCCTGTGCAGGCACCGTAATGGAGCTGAAGACGATGTCCGGCACCCTGGGCGGCGTAAAATCAGCGGCGAGCAGGCGTTGTACATGCTCCTGCCGGGAGCCGGGATGCGTGCCGCCAATCTTTCCAGACACAAGCGAATTAGCGGGAATGAGCTGGTGATCCACAAGGTAGAGCGGTTCGGTAAGATGCCCTCGGACAGACGCTCCCCTATGGCTCCGAAGACTATGGTCCAATTCGATGCGCAGTGCGGTGCCGGGTGGCAGTGTCGCCTGCTGCGCCGGCATGGAGCAAGCCGCGACTGTGAAGATGCCGCCCGCGAAAATAGCTCCGTACGATCTCTGCATAAGCTCCTTGACCTGACAACTCTGGTTGTTCTCGATACTGACACACTTGCTGACTGGAGCTAGTTGTTGGAGGTGGAAGCCTTTGTGCGAAGGTATCCCTTACGTGTCCGGACGACCAGGTCGCGGTGGCTTGAGGAAGCCGCCTGCACGGCGATCGTCCGATATCCATCACTCGATGTGTTGGACGGAGGCCGGTAGCCGATGGTGTATTGGTTGCGAATATCCTTTGAGACCTCGGCGGCGATCCTGTCGACCTCCTGCACCGAGGCAGGAAAGAAGGCGATGCCGCCGGTCTCGTCCGAAAGGGCCTGCAGATCATGACGCGCCCGCCGTGCGTCCGAGCCCGGCAGGTCGTACAGCAGGCCGATGCTGTAGATGACCGGGCCGTTCGCAGTCTGCACACGACGGATCGCGGAGGAAAGGTCGGCGGCAGAAGCGTTGTCCCGTCCGTCCGTCACCACCACGATGACCTCTTTGTTCCGGTGTGAGGCTTCGGCCAGGTGGTTTGCCGCCGAGATGACGGTATCGAACAACGCGGTTCCACCGGAGACCGTTTTGCTCTGCCCTAAAGCCGACTGCAATCGAGGTAGATCGCTTGTGAAGTCCTGGTCGAGGTAGCTTGTGTCGGCGAAGTTCGTCACGGAGGTCTCGTCGTCGGGGTTCGACGCCTTGATGAGATCGACGGCAGCCGCCTGCACAGCCGAACGCTTCTCCTTCATGGAACCCGAGCCGTCGAGAACCAGCGCGAGTGAGACCGGGACATCCCTGTGGTCGAAGTGGGTGATGGCGACAGACGCCTTGTCTTCGGCCACCTTGAATGCGGAGCGCTCGAGGTCGGTGACAAGGTTGCCCTGATGGTCAAGCACCGTGCAGTAGAGCAGCACCTCTTCAACATTCTGGTGCAGCAGGTACGTCGGTGAAGATCCTGCGGCCTCTGGAGCAGGAGTAACAGCCTGTGCGAACGAAAACTGCACCAATGAAGCAATCAACAGCGTCTTTCGCAACCAAGGACGAAAGTGTTCCACTCGTGAGTTCCCCTGTGTGTCTGGTAGGCGAGATGTCTTGTAGACAATGTGTCTTGTAGACGATTTGCTTTGCGAAGTGACGGCATCGATCTGCAAGAATCCCCCCCCGCCCTGAATAACAGAAGCAGCCTTAGAACCTGTAGCCCAGAGAGAACTGGATCTGCCGGGTAGCCAGAGCGGCGGTGGGTTCACCGAAGCACGACGAGCTGAGTGTGCCGATATAGCTGGTATAGTTCGTGCGGTTGAGTACGTTGAATCCCGAGACGCCCGCGGACAGAAATCTGGCGTTGTCGCCTTTCTCCTTGCTCAGGAAGAAGTCGTGATTGTAGATCAGGTCGAGCGAAGCGACACCTCCTCCTTGAAATGTGTTCCGGCCTATCCCCGCTGGTCGCGCGTTGCCGAGTCCTGTGTGGAAGAAATCGTCGCCGGTCGTCGCCGTGAAGGGCAGCCCTGAATACAGTGTGGCATTGACCCCGAGAGATAGCCAGTGGTCCGGGTTGATGTTGCCAATCAGGTTGAAGCGTTGACGCCGGTCCTGGTCGGCCCGGCCCCACTCATCATTCGGTAAATATTGGTTCTGGGGGAATGCATTGATGCCGCCGGTATTGCCGGCGAAGCGAGAGAACGTGTATTGCGCCTGTCCGGAAAACCAGCGTCCCGCGCGGCCCCGATACGAGAGATCGAAGGCGTTGAGAAGCGTGCGCCCGCCCGATTCGATCTGCTGAATCTCGCCGTAGCTTGAGTCCGGCCGCGAGTAAGTCGCCGCAAGGTCAGGATTCGTTGGAAGTATCGGTGCATTCGCATCGCGCGAGCGAAAGCTCTTCGCCTGCACCTGGCCGCGATATGCGGCCGTGACGGTCACGGAGTGACTCAGTTGCCGTTCCACACCGAAGCTGTACTGCATGGCGTAAGGGGTTCGCACGTGGGGATCGAACCGCACCAGGTTGGTTGGAAGAGCGCTGTAGCTGACGCCCTGCGCGAGAGGGAAGGTGGGATTCTGAATCTGCACCGAATGGAGTACGACACCATCATGGACCTTTACGGTGCCCGGAAAATCACCGCCGGTTCGATCATAGAAGATGCCGGCACCCGCACGGACGACCGTCGTGCTTTTGCCCGGCGCATAAGCAAGCGAAATGCGTGGCGCGAAGTTGTTATCGTCCGGCAGAAAGGTTTGCCACTCGTAGCGGCCTGCACGCCCCCGCCGATAAAAGAGCCGCTCACCTGGATGGACGGCGCACTGCTTACGCTGCGCGTGAGGTCTTCATCTTTTTCAAACGTAATCTGAAGCTGGTTTATAAGGTTCGGTGAGACGATGATGCGATCGTTGATGATGAAGTCATCCTCGCGCGATTGCAGATTAAAGCCTGCCTCCGGCAGAACGATTCCGCCCACGCCGGCGTTGGCGCTGCTGCTGTGCTCGAAGTTATAGGCGAGGGAAAGTTGATGCGTCGGCGACAGGTCATTGGTGACCCGGATGGAGTACTGCGAGTTGCGGTTTGGGGTAAGGACGTTCTGTACGATGGGACCGTTCGGTCCAACCGCATTGACCACAGCGGCGGTGTCCTGCTGGCGATACGAGGCGGAGCCGATAAAGCTAGTGTGGACATCGCAACCAGTCTAGTGCCGGTTCAAGGGAGAGGGCATCCCATCGGCTCCAAGTCACGGTGGGGCTCGACAACGCCGAACATGCCGCGAAACTGATCGCGGAGGGTATCTCAGCAGAACATGCACAACGGATCGTAGCTGAATTTGAATCCAGCAGGGTCGTCGCGCCAACGTGTCGATCGTGTGGAACTGATTCCATGAGTCTGGAAGCGTTGCGGGAAGGGAATTGCTGGTTCTGTGAGCACTGTGGAGAGCACTGGGAAGAAGTGCCTACTGAAGCAATGATGTCCGACGCCGAGGCATCCTCAGCGCTGGTGAACGCTCAAAGTGAGGATGATGCTTTCGATGACAAGCGCAAGCAACTAAGAAAGCGACGTTCTAAACGTCGCACCGTCATCCTGGTCACAATTGCGGCAGTCGCTGTAGCGGCTTGGAACGTGCAGTTGCCGTGGACTCCACTACGATGGGTTGCGCTCACACTATGGACCTGCTCGCAAATCCTTTGGACTATAGCGCGCTGGCAACTCGGCTCGAGCTTTACCCCAATGACAGAGGCACGGCAGCTAGTTACCGATGGCCTTTATTCAAGAATACAAAACCCAATTTACTTGTTTCGCGGTGTGAGTCTGGCAAGTCTCGTAATTTATCTTGATAAGTCATGGCTTCTTCTAGGTCTCCTGGTACTTGTTCCAATTCAGGTACAACGCATCCGTGCGGAGCGCAAAACGCTATTTACCGCATTTAGAATTAGGTACTTCCAATACTCGAAAAAAACCTGGTTTTAGCAATTTCGCCCGCCTGTCAAAGTTGATTGGCAGTGGTTGACTGCGATAGAGACTCGGTCAAACGAGATCATCTTTATCCACTGACGGCACGAGGAATGGCGCTCCGAAGCTCATTCTGGAAGCGAGCACCGACTTCAATAGGCAATCTCTAATAAGGCATCAGATTGCGACAGTCACAGCGGCCCATCACCACCACAGGTACAGGCAGCCTTAAAGTGACTGTTACGTATACGGCGCTTCTTTAAACCCTCGCGTTTAGTGCTCGTGCGTTGGCGACCAGCGCAGTCCGCCGCCAAAGGTGGGCTTGTAGAACTCGCGCTGAATCGGCGAGTCTGTATTGCCCTGATAGAAGCCAAAGACTTCATTGTTCAGGTTGAGTCCATAGACTACTGCGGTGAAACCTTTACCCAGACGGTAGCTTCCTTGCAGGTCGGTCTGGAGGTGGGCGTAAAGGTATTGATCCCCATTGGGGCCGGTAATCCCACCGCCACTCGCCGTATCGCCGGTGGGTTGAACAACTCCCTTGTGGTTGAAGACGAGCGGGCCGGCGTTGCCGTCGCTATAGTTGTACGCGAAGATGTTCGCGGCGTTATACGAGAGGCCAAGCCGCATAGAGAGCCGCTTCTTATCGTAGGTCGGGCTGATGTTCCAGGTGTGCTGACTACGGCTGCGCTAGGGACCTCCGCAGCACAAGACTTCCACTCTCTTGATCCGCATGATTATGTGCACAGAGCACCCGACCCTTCGGATAAGTTTCCGGCACGCTGGTACCCCGCCGATCAAGGTGGCGAGAAAAATGAGTCTCCTGGGCCGATCACTGGACTTCCGTATACTGCTGTCTCCGTTGAGACCAGCAGGTCAAAATTGGCTAACGGCGAAGTTATCGAAACCGTCACGCGCAGCCCGCAGCTACGGGATAGCCTTGGCCGCACGCGGTCCGAGTTCAGGAGCGGCAGTATGGGCTTGTCAGACGGTTCCTCCGTGGGTATCTATACCGTTTTGGTTTCCGATCCGGTCTCGCATTGCAATTTCAACTGGAGCGAGGCTCGGCCCGATCCGCCAGACAACGTCTCGCACGTGGCAAATGTAACCTGCGCTCCACAAACCTTGAAGTACGCCGAGGGATTGACGATGGCGAAGATCATGGAGCAAATACCTCTAGGAGAAACAAAGCAAGGCGATTCGGACACTCTGGTCGAACGGCTGCCGCCCCTCCACATCGACGGAATACGGTAGAACGGCAACGTGTGACGACCACCTACACAAATCAGCCCGGAAAGCCAATAACGACCGTAGGTAAAAATTGGCATTCGCCTGACCTGAAGGAAGTCATTTGTCTGTGTGACAGCAACGACAGCATAATGCTGTCGGACATTCACCGCGTGGAGCCTGATCTGAGACTTTTCTATCCGCCGGTGGGCTACCGCATTCAGGTGACGCATCCAGCCCCACGTTAACCGGTGTAGTGACCCCGAATAGTGCTAAAGCATCGCAACTTTTGCCACAGACCGCTGGCAGATATTTCTATAGGTATTCGTTGGCAGCAGCTAAGTCACGTTCCCCAGCGTATGTCTGATGTTGCCAGAAACTTAAGTGCTAGATTTGTTGCATGAGCATAGCCGCTTCACGGCTTGGGAAAAAGTGGCAGGCAGCGTTCATTTTGCTTGCTGCATTGGCGGTAGAAGCAGCGAACTTTCGATGCGGAGCCTTGGCTCTCGATCCCGGCTCCTCGACGGAGATGCCATGGTATCTCCAAATACTCGCATTCCAATGGACTGTCCTGCACGCAGCAGGGTTGTTAGCTCTTGACTGGTTTGATCGTCGCGGTGTCTCAGGGCCGCGTACTATCGTAGTTTTGCCGCCAGGCTCACTTCCCCCCGTTAGCCCTTCGCATCATTGGGGATGGATCATCATATTTATTGGCGGCTATATCTCTACAGCTCTAGTGCTCTTCGCAGTCACCTTTAGTTTCCAACGATTCCTGCGTTGGAAGCGCAAACGTTCGATAGGAACGGCACGACTCGCGAATCAGATTTAGAGTCACTTGCAGACGGTTCTAAAGGATTCCCCATGCGCACCTGGATACGTCTTAGCCTGATGGTGTTGCTTGCGAGTGGAGTAGGAAACGCGCAGCAGGACGCCTCCCTGGTACCTAAC
This sequence comes from Granulicella arctica, assembly GCF_025685605.1. Classification (NCBI taxonomy): domain Bacteria; kingdom Pseudomonadati; phylum Acidobacteriota; class Terriglobia; order Terriglobales; family Acidobacteriaceae; genus Granulicella; species Granulicella arctica. The sequence goes on along the minus strand of NZ_JAGTUT010000006.1, from coordinate 34,905 downwards.
CCAGAAGCCTTGGCCGGGCGATGGGAGGTTTCGGACGGTCATGGTGGCGCAGTGGGCATGAACATCATCCTGACCACATACATTCACGGGACACCCGCAAGTCTCGCAGGCCAGCCTCAATTGGAGGGAGAGTTCACCGTCGGCCTCTACCAACGCGCGGGTCCAGATGTAGAGCCCTTTGGCTTCAACTTTTTCAACGCACCGAATGGCGGTGCGAGCTGGGACGGGCATCGGCTAGGGATTCACCTGACTGGTAAAGCCGATCTCCCTACAACGGATGTGGAACTGGTCTGGCACCCAGAATCGCAGACATGGACCGGCCTGTTCGAGCGAGGCCCGTTCCAAAAAGAGGTTGTGCTCAAGCGCCCAGCCTCAAAATTGACGAAAAGTCCTTTTGTGGGAACGTGGTTCCAGAAGGGCGGCGGCATGATGAACAACTGTGTGCATATTGCTCAGCAGCAGGATGAAACTTTGGCCGCGTGGTCCGACGACATCATGATCCCCGGACGGGTGCGATATGCAAATGGCATCCAGCCCCCGGCACAGACGCGAGAGCATTATGGAGAGATTGCAAAAGCAAAACTGGACGCCCCCGATCAGATTACGGTCGAGCTGCGAGCTTATACAGCGATGTGTTGCTCTCACTCATTCACCGCAAAGATTGCGGAGGATGGGATGACCTTTTCCGGTGCCTGGCCCTCTGGTCCAAACCAGGCACCAAGAGCGACCGAATGGGAAAAGATGCCGGGCGATTCGTGCATAGCGAAAGGCGATTTGAAAACGCCATAATAGGAGTGTTCTTTGCAGAGTGATCTCCCATGCGATTACAGCTCATTCCTAGTCCGAGTGATTACGTAGTGCTCACACCCTACCGAGAGAAGGATTCCCTCGTCTTTCGGAAGGTCTTCGAGAAGATGCAGGAAGACTCTCCCCTTCGACATTTCGCCCAAGATCCAGAGGCCGCTGAAACCGCTATTGTCATTGAAAATCAATCTGAAAAAGAGATCACCGCGTTGCGTTACCGGTGGGTGTTCGTTGATGCTGAGGGTAAAAACCGAAAGAAGACTAGTTCGAGCGACAGCTATGCGGTTGATGTCTATCGCCCAGTGATGTCGCCCGGATCTCGGCTACTTGTGACTCAGGCTGGCAGTGTGGACGAAGCTCTCATCAATCGTGTGTTAGCAGGCGGCGGCATCATGGCAGCAGGTTCAACTTCCTCCCTCGACTACCAGGCTGTCGAGCTGATGTTCGAAATTGACTTCGTCATGTTTGCCGACGGGGAGATCGCTGGCACCGACCCCGATCATTACGGGGCAGAGTTGCAGTTACGCAAAAGCGCAGCGACGTATGTAGCGCAGCAGGTTCGCTTGGCCAACGCAGAGAATCGAGATGCCAAGGTCGTACTCGCTGCATTATGTGACATCCCACGCCTTCACAACGATCACCTAGCGCGACTTGTTGCCGAGTATGCCCGTGCCTACTTACGTCGATCAGCCCTGCCCTGGGAATCGGTCGACATGAAAGAAGCTACGCTTAAGCACCTTGAAAACCGACCGGAGTTGCCTAAATTTTGCATCACCATTACAGATGCGATGTGGTGCAGTTCCTCCTGCGCTCCTTGCCAAGGGCGTGAGGAAATCGAGCGTCGTGCACTTCTAAACTTCAAGACACTGCTCGAAGAGTTCTCTTCGGATTCATTCAAATGTCTCAAGGTCTCGCTCTTCGGGATTGACTCTCACGTTAAAGAAATCAGCTAGCAACCAGGAACAGGATTGAAGTCATGAACCCATCCACAAGGCATACTCTGCTCGGATTTGTGGGCGGCAGCCTGATGACATTGGGCTTTGGCCTTGTCGCGGCATATGCCACGTTAGGTTTATTCCTCCACCACATGTTCATCATGGGTGTGCATTCTGCGGTAGGCCTGTTGTTCTTCGCCTTCCCAGCGTTGCTCATAGTAGCGGGTGCTGTGCTTACGCTCCGGGGTTTTCGAGGCAACGGCCATCTCGACAAGTAGATCTGCGCTCGGCTTACGTCTGCTGCTCTTTCCCTTTATTACTGCTTGCGACGGTTCGTTTCTTCGGAGTCCTACTGGGGTCTCTTGGCATGGACATTCACTGGACCGCTTCAAAGACGACAGGCTATGGTGCGGTCACATGTGCAGCAATCATGTTGTGTTCTTCGTTTCTCTTTGGCAGGCGACTACTCCACCCCAACCCAAGCAAAGACTTAGCTATGGAAAAGACGGCGGCAGAAGCCGCCGTGGACGTCGCTACGCGCCGCCCACTTTGCCCACAGCTCCGACGACGGGGAAGTTTAGGAAGCGTGCAGGTCGATATTGATCGACCCATCGGGGAAGTCTGCTCTCAGCTCCAGCGTGCCTCCGAGAGCCTCCACGTACTCCCGCAGGGTACTGAGGTACATATCGGTTCGGCCTTCGAGTTTGGATACGGAACCCTGATCGACATGCAGACGTTCCGCTACGGCTACCTGGGTCAAGCTAGGAGCCTTCCGCATCTTGTCCAGCGGCATCGACGCCAGCGTTTCCTCTAGGCGAGCATCCAGGCGCGCCTGACTCTCCAGCGGCATTTCTCCACGAATCTTTGCCCAGCTTTTCATCCCAACTCCTCCAGGTGCTTCGCATAGATCTTCTCGGCCCGCGGTATGGCCTTCTCATACCATCGACCATCGCCGGTCTTATCGCCTCCCAGCAACAGCAGCGCCACGCGCCGGGGATCGAAGGCATAGGCGCCCCGACGGGGGAACTGTTGTGCAGCGCTTCACGTTGGAAGATCTCTGGACGGAAAAAGAACTCCATCCTCAGGGCCGAGCCGACACGCAATTTAGGAAGTTTGGTGGCAATCCTCGTTGGTTTGCTGGGGATTCGCTGCGGTTCTCGCTCGACAGCAAAGAACTTATCTATGTCACACGGTGCCACGACCGAATTTCAATAAAGACTGAAAACGGCGTTATCTCTCGTCAGAACAAGCGGTAACCGCTATAAAGCATCACCCACGACAACTCCGGTCTTCGGCGGGAGACTCCCGCCACGTCGGTACTTTGGGCAACGACGGGGGAGTCAAAGCTGCTAAACATTGAAGCACTCTGTTAAACGGACGGATCTTCCTTGTCCGGACTTAGGACCGGTCGACTCCTTAGGACTCATACGTGGTCTCCGCGCAGTTGTACTCCCGTCTGCCAACGCTATGGGAGAGAGTCTGCTCCCGGACTGACTACCGCCGCCGCGTCAGTGTGGTTGGACGATGGAACAGCGATCAGCAGGCCTTGCACATCGGTCGTCACGGTGATGGATTGTGTCGTCTGGCCAAAGCTCTGCAACGTCTTCTCCTTTGTATTAGACGGAGGAACCGCTCCGGATGGGTTGAGCACTTCGATTCTGTCGGCATCCCGTGCGTTGGTGACTCTAAGGGTGTAGCTCCCTTCCGGTACAAACGCTAGGTGAAATGCGTCGTCCTCTGCACTCACATCCGTTGACATGAGTTCCTTCCCGTCGTCAGCAAACAACACCGAAACATGGCCGGCATTGATCGGGCGTCCTGATGCTTTTTCTACCAGTGATCCCGCAAGTGAGTGCAGTTTTCCAAGAGGCACCTCAATCTGAACACCCTCTTCGTCCTGTCCATCCGAGAGCTGATAGATCTTCGCATCCTTCTCCCGCGTCGTATTCGGGCTATAGATCTGGAGTGAGTAGAGGCTCCGTGACATCCAGCCCTCTATCGTAGTGCGACGTCGAGACATGAACTCCTCATCTACCGACAAAGTGGCACTCACGCGGTACGATCCCTCTGGTAGCCCCACAAAGCGAAAGCGCCCCAGGTCGTCGACAGAAGCATTGCCTCCTGAAAGATGGGCATGGAACTCCTTCCACACGCCCTTGTCCTCCATGCGGAAAAGCCGCACACTTGCCTCGAACGGCGCCCCGTCGTCAAAGCGAACGGTTCCGCTAAGGCTGCCTCCCCGATGTAGCCGCACATCCGCCGTTGAGTTCCTACCTGACATCACAACAACCGGGACGAGCAACCTTGCCATAAGATCGGCGATCTTCTTGGTTGGGTGATCCAGCTGCTCGCGTGTCAGCAAGCCGGCTGCAGAAAGATACGGATCCGCGTCGACCATTACGTAGTAAGTACCGGGTGCAACGTGGGAAATCAGAAAGCTCCCATCCACTGTGGTACGCACGATGCGCGATACGGTTAGGATGCCCGGATCGCCGTCCTTCTGCTTTGCTGCATCGGCCACAGATGAAGAAGGCTCGACCGGCTGGATCGAAACGGCGGCAAACCGCGCTGGACCGTTTGTATCGTCAAGAGTCACGCGGCCGCTTATCGATCCCGGCGTCACTAAACGATGCTGGATGGTCGTCTGTCCTGCACCCCACCCCGAAACACTCGTGACGACCGATAATACAAGGATGATGCTGGCAAGCCACATCCACACCGAGCAACACAGTCCGGTTCGTTGCATGTGCGAAAGTATAAACGACTGATGAGGTTAGTAGTGGGGGCCCGCTGTTGAGCTCCCGGCGCTCAGCGGCTTGCAAAGAGTAGCGCGTCGGGAGAGGCGCTAGTTGCGCTGCAAGGGGCCTAGTTTCCCATAACTCCGTTTCCAAGGAGTGTCGAGGTTCAGCTAAACTGTACGAGGATGGACGGTGAACCTGAGCAACACACGAAAAATCGCTCTTCGACTTCAAATAGTGCTGGGAACGCAGCGATAGCAATCGTCTGTTTGTTCGGTGTCACGTTCTTCTCACTCTTGCTTTTCTATGCTGCATCGCCTTGGTTGGACAAACAGGCGATCCCATTCTTCGGATCTCGATTTCGAGACAGTGCGGTTTTCGCGCTTGCTGCTGCCGTAGCCGGATACCTGATAGTCAGCTTAGCTCGGCGAAAACCGTGGGCTTGGTGGCTGTCATTGACAGCAGGCATAACAATCCTTTGCATTGCATTGTGGCTCTTGTTCGCCACCCTTCACCCGAGGGATGACTTCGCAACGGTCGGAAGGCGGGTTCGGCTTCTTCATCTCGCTCTGCTTTTTGATTCCTAGCCTGTTGAGTTCCGCTCTGCTCGTGCTGCCACAGACAAGGCGGCGTTTCGAGTAGCTTCCGCAAAGTCGGGTCTTCGGCAACAACAAGCCGAAGTTGCCGCGAATGCCGTTTTCCGCGTACAAGTGAGGTCTCCCTCTAACTCTGGGATATTCTGTCGGTGCAGCAGGGGGGAAGGGCCGCCCCGAAAGGGGCCAGAGGGTAATGCTGACCGCGCCCAGGCACTTGGGCACCGTCTGCGAGTAACGGTCGGGCGCAGACCTTGCCTCTGCTGCAATGCTGTTCTTTCCGCTAATGCCGTTTTGCGTGCACAACGCTTTACCCGCTGAACCGTCCTCTGCAGCCGAAATAAGAGCGGCCTGTCACCGTCTAGAGGACTGGTTACAGATAGTACAAGCTTTGCAATCAAGCGTGGCCTAGGCTTCTGGTTTGACACAACTACTAGTTCTTGGCAGCTGCAGCGGCAACAACAACTCCGACAATTAGGCCAGTCGCTATTCCGATTCCTATATATGCCTTGGCGTGGTCAGTGTGTTTATGGGTGACAGAATTGTAACCGCCATACCCACTCTTCACCTTCTTAACATCCGCATAAGGGAACGTCACATCAACGTTCTGGTCTACGTCACGGAAGGTAAATTCATCCTGTTGCGAAGATTGAAACGTTCCGTAACGTTCAGCATCATGCATGAATAGGACACTGATTTTGTCACCGGCTCTAAGCGTCGCAACCTTTGTTGCCACAGCTGATTGTCTAGACGAGGACTGGACTGGCTGTTGCGCCGCCATTATCGTGGAACTCAAAGCGCATAGGGTGAGAGTCGCAACTATCTTTCTCAGTGGAAGTCGCATGCGAACACCGTACCGGGTGCAATCGTTTTACGCAAACTGCATGGCCCGCCGCCCCAAAATGACCCGCGACAACTTCGATTAGGTCTTCGATTGACCCCAGCCCGCGCCTGCGTGGCGGCGCGCCTCCGCGAAAGTCGGTGTTTTCGGCGACTTCGATTTTTGTTGTTTCCGAAAACTCCGTTTTCCATGAGCCGACGCACCAACCGCTTTGTAACGATCACCCACGACAGAGATTACCTGAGGTTCTCTCTAGCTAGATTTGAAGCAGACCCTTGCTCGTACGCCAGCAAGTCCCCTGGTTTGCATTCCAACGCCACGCAGAGACGTTCGAGCGTGCTGAAGCGAATGGCCTTGGCACGTCCTGTCTTGAGCACGGACAGGTTTTGCGCCGTGATTCCAACTAGGTCTGCCAACGTATTCAAGCGCATTTTTCGCCGTGCCAGCATGACATCGATGTTTACAACAATGGGCATTGAGTTCTCCGTCAGACCGTGAGTTCGTTTTCTTCCCGCATCTCCGCGGCCATCTCCATGAACCATGAGATCGCCACGATGCTGAATCCATTCACGATCATGCTGAGGTCTCCCTCCTGCGTGCTCCGGGCGTTGGCAAGCAGGAGCGGCAGGAGAGCGTAGCTAAGCTTGGAGATGCCCAGTGCCAAACAGGCGAAACCCCATTGACGGAGCTGGCCGGCAGACTTCCTCGTGAAGATTTCTCCGCGGGAGTAGAAGCCGAGCAAACGAAAGAGCTGAAGGCCGCACAGGATGGCGCTTCCCCAGTAAAAAGCAAAGAAAATGGCTGCGAGGATGCGTTCGCGAGTGACAAGGCTGTACACCTTGAATTCAACGCCGTTGTAGCTATACCAAGCGGTTCCAATGCCCCAATTGGGTCCCTGCCAAAAGATAGGTCCTCTAGCGAAAAGCCAGAGAATCCACGCCCAACTGACCATATAAAGCACGCTCAGCACGCGCAGAAAGACGCTGATCCTCTTGATCTTGGTCAGCCTCGCTTCGTTTTCAGGTCGCATCATTGATCGTCTCCTTGAGATGCCTTTATGCACTCAATTTGATGGTTAGGATCACCTTTGTCAATGTATTTTTACTGTTTATCGATAATTTCGTTCAACAATCTAAAGTCGCAAGATTTATGGTTTTCGGAAACGGGTTATCGGCAATGTCGCCACCTTAGCCTACGAACCAGCAGAAGCAGTCGCCGCTTCCCTTTCTTCCTCAAAGAGTGGTTCCGTTCTGAAGGGATGAGGTCGTACTTTGAAGTTCAGCGTGGTCTGTTCATGAGCTCGTGGATGCTGTTCGCGCCACAGTTCCAACAGGAGCGGGGGCATGTGGGAGAGGACAGCCCTGGTACGGCTCATCTTGGCGTGGCATGCAGGACAGAGCGAGATCATGAGGCCTAGCACCGACTTGCCGGGAACCCGGTGGTGGACAACAATCGATCGCTTCCGCCGTCCGGACGCTCCACATACCCTACAGGCATAGCCGTCTCGTTCGAGAACCTGCTCTCTGAGACCGCCAAAGTACGCTTCGTCCTGCCGCTTCAAGGTGTAGCAGGTTGAGCACATACCTGGGCCAGGATCTTCTCCCGTCCACACCGGCAGTGCAGCGCCCGCTGAATTCCCTTCTTCATCCCTTGCCTTCTCTTCCTGACACACCCACGCTGATGTCGGTCTTCACCCAACCCGCCTGCCAAGGCTGCGTTCGTCCCTCATCGAACCCGATTCCATGCAGCCGTGCCTCCCTGCCGGCGTCGAAGAGGACGGCCCAAGTCGCTTCGTAGCTGTCTTCCAGGCCTTCGTCCACTACCTTGCGATGCCGTGCAGACTCCAGGCGATCCGTGTCCGCATGGTCCCAACCCGAGCACCAGGCAACAGTAGCGCCCTCCAACAACATCATGCCGGCCAGTCTCGCCCGATAGCCGAGGCTGTACTCTTCGAGTGCCGAGGCATCCATCCCGTAATCCATCATCGCTGACCTCTCCTCCCTGCTGGTTTGTCTTGCGTTCCGCGCCTCATATAACGGTAGACCGTATCCCGGGTCAGCCCAAGCTCGCGAGCGAGGGCGGCCTTCGACTCGCCGTCAGCTACCCGCTTCAGCAAAGCCACAGCCTGAACCGGTGTCAGGGCGCGCTTCCGTCCAACGTACGCTCCTCGCTTCTTCGCCAGGGCAATTCCTTCGCGTTGCCGTTCTCGGATAAGCTCCCGTTCAAACTGAGCAAAGGCTCCCATGACACTCAACAGGAGATTAGCCATCGGGGAATCTTCGCCGGTAAACGTCAGCTGCTCCTTCCTGAACTGGACGTGGACGCCACGCCGGGTCAATTCCAGAACGATTCGGCGCAGGTCGTCCAGGTTGCGAGCCAGCCGATCCATCGAATGACAAATCAGCGTATCCCCTTCCCGAATGAAGGAGAGCAGCAGTTCGAACTGCGGCCGATGAACGTCCTTACCGGAAGCTTTGTCGGTAAACGTCTTGTCGAGTTTAAGGCCTTCGAGCTGACGAAGTTCGCTCTGGTCGACGGCGCTTACGCGCAGGTACCCTATCTGCAGGCCCTTCCCTGCTCTCCGGGCCGACTTCTTCGTAGAAATAGGTTCTCTAGGCTTCCTCATCTTGCGTCAGAATACAGGAATAGGGATTCTATTAATACGGAAAAGTGTCTGATTGAACGTGGATGGTTAGCGTATACCCCAACAAAACCGGCTTAGCTGGTGACAGCTGCGTTTATGAGGACTTATCGTCGGCAACGCAAGCTCGATCTCAAATCTGTCAGACAGGAGCAAGACCGTTGGCAACAGAAGCTGTGCGAACGGCGAACTTCCTTTTGTAATAAGCCATAGTGAGGATAATGGCAGGAATTCCTATCGCTGCGGGCCAAAGCCAGAGAATGATGCCGGCGTGCCGGAAGATGTGGCTCAGGGTAGCGGTGGAGAAGGCCGTCCACGCCGCAATGTAACTGGCGATGAACTTCGTCAAATGCGAGTACCACCAAAACATCTTTTCAGTTGGCTTCCGGATAAAACGCCAAATGTCCGCGACAATCCCACGCGTACCCAGGCTTCCGAGCACTATGGCGACTACCTGCATATGCTGTACCGCTGCAGGACGTAACCAACCCAAGCCAACAAGGAAAGCTGATGCGGCGAGGGCTATGCAGGCGGCTGCCCAGTCGATCGGTCGTGCTGAACCACCACGAGCAAGATCCTTTAACTTCAGAACACGATAGCCGGAGAAGGCAAGATAGGCGCTGATGACGGAGACCAGCGCAAGAAACGGCTCTGTTGCATTAACTCGGTACCAGGAGCTTGGGTGGCGTAGAGACGTTAGGATGGCTCATGTTCAAGCGTCGGCGCTTTCCGGTTGAAATCATCCTGGTGTGTGTTCGCTGGTACTGCAAGTATGGGATCTCCTATCGCGATCTGGCGGAGATGATGGAGGAGCGCGGTGTGGAGGTAGACCCGTCCACGATCATGCATTGGGTCCATCGCTACGCACCTGAGCTGGAGAAGCGAGTCCGTTGGTACCAAGGCTACCGGGCGACCTCGTGGCGCGTGGACGAGACGTATGTGAAGGTTGGCGGCAAGTGGAAGTACCTGTTCCGGGCTGTCGACAGGCATGGCCGGCTGATCGACTTCATGTTGACGGACCGACGAAACACCGGAGCTGCCTATCGCTTCTTGGGTAAAGCGTTAGCTACGATGCGTCATTGGCCACCATCGTCGATCACGACAGACCAGCTCGGATCTTATCCGGCCGCCATCAGCCGGCTGCAACGGGAAGGCAAGTTGTCAGGGTCGACAAAGCATCGCACGTGCAAATACCTGAACAACATCATTGAAGCGGATCATGGAGCACTCAAGCGAGTTATTCGTCCGACACGGGGCTTTCAGAGGATGAAGACGGCAGCCGCTACCATCAAGGGCTTCGAAGTGATGCGAATGATCCGCAGAGGTCATTGCCTCACATGCAAGCCGCACGTCAAGGACGAGGTGCGTTTCATCAACAAGCTGTTCGATATCTTCACGGTCGCTGCCTGATTGAACAACGTGAGAGCTAATTGCACACAAAAGAGTTAATGCAACAGAGCCCTTTTGTCGAAGCCCGACTTTTCTCTAGCCTGCCAGCCTGGATCCTGTGCGACGGGGCCGATGATGTTGATGCCATGCTCGCGATTGCTATTCACCAGCACTTTGGCGTCGGTGTATCCCTTGTCCACCAGGTGCATCGCGGGGAGTAGATTGCGACCGTGAAGCGATCGATGCACCACCTCGGCCATATTGTCGTCCGGGGTTGTGGCCGGCGTAGTTTCGACGTTCGTGATCAGTCGAGGGGCATCGTCGTCACAACTCTCCGTGAGGTGCACCTTATACCCGACCCATACGCGCGGCCTCTGCGTTCCCCACGACAAATTTTGTTTGTTGGGGGTAGCGCGGCGGCTAATGGTTTTCCCAAGGGTGAAATCCCTTAGCATGACGCCCGCTGTTGCGCCTGGGCTCTCTGTTAGGCTGTCTTGACAAGTACCCGGATTGCGACAGGTCACGCGGTAGGAGATTAGGAAGCAATGCATAGTCTGCGAGTTGGAGTTGTTCTTGTGATGTCGCTGGCGATAGCGGTTGCGTCTTATGGCGAAGCAGCTACTTCGCAACAAACTGCGCCAACCCCGCGCGAGACGTCGCAGCGAATTAGCACGCAAGTCCATATCGACACCGCAGAGAGCGGCCTAGTCTTCGGCGGGGTAGGCGCGATCAGCGGCGGCGGCGGCAACTCGCGATTGTTGATCGATTATCCTCCGGCCCAGCGCGACCAGATTCTCGATTATCTCTTCAAGCCGGGATACGGCGCGGCACTGCAGATTTTGAAGCTGGAGATCGGCGGAGACGCTAACTCCACGGATGGTTCCGAGCCGAGTGTGGAGCATACCCGTGGCGCGGTGAACTGCAATGCCGGCTACGAGTTCTGGCTGGCGGAGCAGGCTAGATTACGCAACCCAAACATCAAGTTGTACGGACTGGCCTGGACCGCGCCGGGTTGGATCGACTATGGCAGCAACTTCTGGTCAAAGGACACGATTGACTACTTAATGACCTGGATGGGTTGCGCGCAATCCCACGGCCTGAAGATCGATTATCTTGGGGGATGGAACGAAAGAGGATTTAACAAGCTGTGGTACGAGGATCTGCATGCCGCGCTGGCCGCCAAGCACTACGCGACTCAAGTGGTTGGAGACGACTCCGATTGGGATGAAGCCAAAGAAATGGTTAAGGATGTGGGCTTTGCCAGCTCCATAGACATTGTCGCTGCTCATTATTCATGCGAAGGTGGCGATGGCGGTAACGCGAACCACTGCCATTCCACCCCGGAAGCGCTCGCCACGCACAAGCCGCTGTGGGACAGTGAAAGTGGCTCGCAGGACGACAACAGCGGAACTGGACCGCTGATTCGCGCGATCATTCGCGGATATGTGGATGCCAAGATGACCGGTTTCTTGAACTGGCCGCTCGTCGCCGCGATTACGGCCAATCTGCCCTATCCGACGGTGGGGTTGATGGTGGCTTCGCAGCCTTGGTCGGGGAATTACAGTATCGGAACGAGCTTGTGGGCGACGGCCCACGTGACTCAATTTACGCAGCCAGGCTGGCAATTCCTCAACAGCGCAAGCGGATATTTGGACGGTGACCGCGCCAACGGCAGCTACATCACGCTGAAATCGCCGGACGGAGCCGAGTACAGCACTATTATCGAGACCGCGGCGGCCAAAGAGCCGTCGCTGCTGACGTTCAGCGTCAGCGGAAATCCGGCGACGAAGCCCGTTCAGGTCTGGGCGACGAACATTGATGGGAACTCCGACCACGACTTCTTCGTTCATCTGCCCGAACTGAATGCGGACGGCACGGGCCGCTATCAGTTCAAGCTCTTGCCCGGTTACGTTTATACCTTTAGCACCGTGACTGGCGCCGGGAAAGGAACGGCGACAGCTCCGCCACCGGGTGAACTCAGGCTGCCCTACTCCGAAAACTTCGAAGGATACCAGGTTGGTCAGGAGGCGCGTTATCTCTCCGACATGCAGGGCTCCTTTGAAATTCAGCGATGCGCCGCGGGACGGCCGGGCAAGTGCCTGCAGCTGATGGACAGCATGAAGCCTATCGAATGGCAAGACGATAGCGACGCTTTCACGCTGCTCGGCGATCCGTCGTGGGAGAACTACACGCTATCTGTCGACGCGATTCTCACCAAACCCGGCACCGTCGAACTGATCGGCCGCGCGGGCATCCAAGAGCGCCCGCAGTCCCATCAACAGGGGTATTACTTCCGCGTCTCGGATACGGGCAGTTGGAGTCTTTTCAAAACCGACACGCACGGCAAGCACACCGACTTGGCTCAAGGATCGGTCACTTCCATTGGTGTTGGTTCGTGGCATACATACCGCTTGTCCTTCAACAAGGACCAGATCACGGCTTATATCGACGCAGAGAAAGTGACGGCTCTTTCCGACATACCATTCCAGACCGGTCAGATCGGGCTGGGGTTTCTCGACTACGACACCGATCAATTCGACAATCTCTCGATAACCCCCACAAGCCGCCAATAAACAGCTAGTCAATTGTCTCGTGTCGCCGTGCGGGGCGAGATGACCAATTAGGTGTAGTCAATTTCCCGGTTAGAATCATGCTGACATTAAGGTTTCATTTGCCGGTCCTGCCAAGCTTGGGCAAGGCTAACGATAGCCTGCACTCGATCAAGGCCGTGGCACAATGGTTCCCTCGTTCGCCCTCCGGAACCAGTGCGTGTGCCAGTTTTGATCGTAAATGCCACGTACTACATTAGGAAGTTCCACGCCTACGGCGTTCGAGAAGATGAGATCAGCGACCTCCTCCCCACAAGCTGTAGGCTGCGATTCGTTCATCCTCGGCGGTCTACAGAATGCCGAGTGCAAGTCTGGCGAAGACGGCAATTACCCTTGGTCGAACATGCAGCTCGTTCTGACAACTAACGCAAGTGGCGGGACTGGTTCCCGCGTGGTGCACGGCGACGGTCACCGTAATTGCTATCCGCAGTGCGATCGCGGTCATTAGGAAAGGCTCAACCTCCCACTTGCGTGGCGCCTGAGGGTAGAGCAGCGTCTTGGGCGCCGCGGCCTTGAGGCCGGATTTGATGGTCCACGCGTCGTCCGCATAGCAGTTCTCGAACCTGTGGCGGATTGGGAGATCGACCAAGCATTGCCGCCCATGATGGAGGAACTTGGCTGTAAGGCGATCTCTCTTGATAGGGGGCTTGGTGTGGCCATTGCCCCGCGTGCGATAGCGCAGTCATTTGCCATCACCGGAAAGATCGCGATTCTGAAGCTTCGATCCTCAGGTAAGGCCATGCAGACCTGGAGCGTCGTGATCGTTCGTAAGCGAAGACATGGCAAGCAGCCACGCGGAACGACTATAGATCTGTTCCTACAGATACTTCAAGACGTGGGCCACTCCCGATAAATCGTCGTTTTCGGCGAGTTCGGTCGTTGTCACTGAAGACACCGTTTTGCGTGCACGAACTTTTGGGGCCCTTGACCGAACGAGCATTATCACCGCCGGGAACACAAGTTTCCGGGGCAGGGCAGTTGTATACGTTGCACTGACGTACCTGGTCACTCTCAGCTCCTGGAACGAATGCAATTATCTCGAACCGAAGACCGAAAATGCAGGCGTGCGTCTGGAGGCGACTCGCGGGTCTTCAGATCCTCCTAATCATAAGAGGATGGAAGCGCACGATCGGCACAGCAAGAAAAGGGAGTCCTGCCCTCGAAGCTGCAATGGATTCGGATATCGGATTTCAGATCAAGTTTTCTTTTGCTTATCAAACGCAAACATAGCTCTCCATATTTAAGTTGACAAGCTTCTCATCAGGGGAATAAATTTCTGCTCGCTGAAAACGTTTCCAAAAAACTGTTGCCAATGTATGTAACCCGTAAGTGTCTGGAGGCAAATTGACGTAAACGCTCTCACTGTTCGTAAACGTGATCGTAAACAAGGGTGTTTATTCAACGGATGCTGCTACTTTTTCCTTAGTGTGTTCTTGATCCCCAGTATCAAACGAACTGATCAAACCACAAGCGGCATACCGCCACAATTTGGATGCAGGCGAATCGACTGTTCCCTCTTACCAGAATTTCACTCAACTTGATGCGCTCCGAGTTCGGTGACCGCATCCGCGTTCGTTATCAGCCCAACTTCCGCGTTGAACACGGCAAACCGCAGGTATCAAGTAAGGAGCACTCGAGTGGCCATGATTGCCAACTTGGATGTGAGGCCAAATGATCGTAGTTCGTGTACCACTAATATTAATATTATTGCTATCAGCTAGCTTATTGAGCGCTCAGCAGTTTACAGGACGTGTGACCGATTCCACTGGAGCTGTCATTCCGAAGGCTACGATCACCGCGCTCAACGTGGACACCAACATAGTGACAAAGACAACATCTACAAAATCAGGGGACTACACCATTCCCTATTTGAAAGTGGGTAACTACACACTATCAATCGAAGAAAAAGGTTTCGAGACAGCAGTACATACGGGAATTAACTTACAGGTCGATCAAACAGCAACTGTGAATTTCACTCTGAAGGTTGGGAGTAGCTCCGAGACTGTAACGGTTAACAGTGATCCACTCATCGATTTCGGAAAGGCGGATGCCGGCGAGGTCGTAGAAAATACTCGTGTTGCCGAGCTTCCCCTCAACGGTCGCGATCCTGGCATGCTGTCGATTTTGAGTGCTGGTGTGACCTGGAACCAGGGAGCGACCCAATATCAGCGACCGTTTGATGATACGCAGGCAAACACCGCTATCAACGGTGGAGGCTCAGGCAATGTAGAGCTGATGTTGGATGGAGTCTCCAATGAGGCAGCTTCGACAAATAACACAGGAAACGCACGTATAGCGTATGTGCCGCCTGTTGATTCGGTGCAGGAGTTCAAGATCGTCACCAATGCTTATGATGCCCGGTTTGGTCGCAACTCTGGCGGTGTCGAGGACGTCATCCTTAAGTCGGGCACCAATCTTATTCACGGCGATGTATATGAGTACGCCCGACGTACGTTTCTCGACGCCAACCTATGGCAAAACAATTACAAAATAGCTACAGCGCTGCCCGGTACAGACACGTCTCAGTTCGGCACCCAAAAGCACAAGTTGGACCAATATGGCTTCGAATTGGACGGCCCAATTGTCATTCCCAAGCTCTACAACGGACGAGACAAGTCTTTTTTTACAATGCAGTATGAAAACTGGAACGAGGTCGAACCAAATACCGTTACTGACTCCGTCCCAAGTCCGGCCTGGCTGAAAGGCGACTTTACAAACCTGGTCTACTACACCGGCTCTTCGTATGCCCCAATCAGTCTTTTAGATCCTCAGAACATTTCGCAAAACGCTAACGGAACCTACGTACGCGTTCCATTCGGTCCAACTGACGCTATCAACCCAACACCCGCTGCAAACGTCATTCCAGCATCCCGCATTAATGCTGTAGCCCAGAAGATCCTCTCCTACTATCCCGCGCCCAACACGCAAACTGCCGCAGGTTCCAATCCCTTCGCCAATAACTACACCGTTGCTGCTGCAGATACTGACAGGTATCGCAATGTCCTCGGGAAGTGGGATGAGAACATATCGTCCAAAGATCGATTCAGCTTTCACTACGGATATTGGGAACGAGTCGAGAGGCGAAGCTATGTCGGCTTCAGCAACGCGGCAGACAACGGTCAACTGCCACACGGAGAACGCAGCCATACCTTCACGCTCGAGGAGACTCACACAGTCAGCCCCAATCTGTTGTTGGACTTTCGCAGTAACGTATCCATCAGAGCTGATTATTCGTTTGGAGGGCCGCGCTTTGATCCTACGACTCTTGGTCTATCTTCAGCAGACCTGGCTGGTATGGGCCCTGCAGCCGCAGTTGAGTTTCCGTATATCCAAGTCAGCGAGTTCGCCTCTCTTGGTACAAACAACAATTCGCAAACGGTCAGCAACTCTCTGCTCCTTTTCCCGTCAGTAACCTGGGTGAAGAACAAACAAACCATTCACGCCGGAGTTGATGCGCGTTTCCAGCAATCGGGGAACAACATTGTAGGCGGCGGCAACAGTCTTTATGTTGATCGTCAGTGGACGCAGACCAACTGCTGTGGACCGTATGATGTTGCCAGTGGGAATTCTATCGCTTCATTGCTGCTCGGCAACCTCACCTCGGGCAGTAACACCATCAATGTGAAAACATTCTTCTCCTCGCACTACTGGGCGCCGTTCGTTCAGGACGACTGGAAGGTCACCAGGAAGCTAACCCTAAATCTTGGAGTGCGTTGGGATTTCGCCCCTGCCCAGACCGAGCGAAACAACTTTGCCAATTACGCATTCAACACGACGGCCACGAACCCCATCAATTCCCAAGTGACTGTTCCAGGTCACGGCCAACTCCTTGGTGGCATAACCTACTTAGGTGTTAACGGCAATCCCCGTGCACCGTTCGCTCTCACGAAGGGCAATGTTCAGCCGCGCGTTGGTTTTGCCTACGCTCTAAACGACAGAATGGTCCTGCGTGGAGGTTTTGGTGAATCGTTTCGAAGTCAGCAAGCCGCCCCGTCAACCTATGGCTTCAGCGCTACGACAAACTACCAGGCAAGTGACCCAACACGACCGAGCACGTCGTATCCCAATCTTGCGAATCCCATCAGTCACCTCTATCCCTCAGTGATTCAACCTACTGGATCTTCTCTCGGGATGCTTGAGCAGTTAGGACAAAGTCCATTTTTTCTAAACCCACACTACAAGATTCCGAGCTTCTGGACATACTCTCTCGGGATAGAGCAGCAGTTTCGCAGAAATGACACGATCAGCATCGCCTATGTCGGAAGCCGCCTCTACAATGGAGACAGCAGTGACAATATCAATCACCAGAGTGCGGCGGCATACGCGCCTTGTAATCCAGCATTAGGTGGAAGGTATGAAGTCTGCACGAATAACAATCCTATTAATCCATTTCAAGGAATTAATGGATTCCAAGGATCGAATTACTACAATTCAACAACCATCAGTCAGCTGAACTTCACTCGCTCCTTTCCTCAGTTCGGAGATATAACGGAGTACCAGCTCAACAATGAGCGTACCTGGTATAACTCTCTCCAAGTCACCGCAGCTCACAAATGGAACAAGTCCCTCACCATGCATGGCACTTGGACCTGGTCGAAGCAGATGGACGCAGGAGGGTTTGCTGATACGACGTATCGTGTGCCGTCAAGGAGTCTTGATGGCAACGATAGAACCCACCGCATCACTCTCTCAGGAGTTTATCTTTTACCAGTTGGCCGAGGACGTACATTTCTAGGTAGTACGAATCGCATTGTTGATGGTGTGATCGGCGGATGGGAGATAGGAAGTTTGTACGTCTATCAGACCGGTACACCGTGGGCTATACCAGCAGGAACTAACATACTCGCCAGTCCTTATGTGCACCCCCACATCCAGAAGGATAACGGGTTTATTCGCCTTGTTTCTCCGTGTACGGAAAAGTATCAGGAGAATAACTCTGGCGCATATCCTCTTGTGCAGGTGCCAGTTGATTATGATGGCACCTGCAGCCAGGCCAACTTCCTGCAGGTCCCTAATTATGGAGAGACACAAAACACGACCTACACAGGCATTCGTCTTCCGCGCAGCCACCAATTTGACACAAATCTATCGAAGAACTTCGCGCTGTTTGAAAGACTCAGCCTGCAGATACGCCTCGAAGCCTTTAATGTGTTGAACCATCCTTTGTGGTCCGAGAATCCTGATAACAACACCAATGATTCGACATTCGGCTTAATCGAAAAGGGTGCCGGTGCAGGTCAGAGCAATCTACCCCGTCAAATGCAACTCTCAGCCAAAATAAGCTGGTAAGAATCACTTAGGGAAACTCTGGGCTTTGTTGCATTAACGCGTTGGTCTGAGCGTTAGCATGAAGCTCATGTTCAAGCGTCGTCGGTTCCCAGTCGCGATCATCCTGGTTTGCGTTCGTTGGTACTGCAAGTATGGGATCTCCTACCGGGACCTGGCTGAGATGATGCAGGAACGCGGGGTGGAGGTGGATCCATCCACGATCATGCGCTGGGTTCATCGCTACGCTCCTGAGCTCGAGAAGCGAGTGCGGGCTTATCAACGCTATGGCTCGACATCGTGGCGAGCGATGAGACGTACATCAAGGTGGGCGGCAAGTGGAAGTATCTGTTCCGCGCTGTCGACAAGTATGGCGTGCTGATCGACTTCATGCTTTCAGACCGCAGAAACACACGCGCGGCGCAACGTTTCCTCGCTAAAGCATTGACAATCATGCGGGATTGGCCACCGTCATCGATCACCACGGACAAGCTCCGCTCCTATCCTGAAGCGATCGAGCGTCTCAAGGACAGTGGTAAGCTTCCGAGGAGCACAAGGCATCGAACATCGAAATACCTGAACAACATCATTGAGGCAGATCATGGCGCACTGAAGCGAGTCATTAAGCCTACGCGCGGCTTCCAGACGATGAAGACAGCAACTGCCACCATCAAGGGCTTCGAGATCATGCGCATGATCCGGCGCGGCCACTGCCTCACTTGCAAACGAGGTGTCCATAACGAGATCCGCTTCGTGAACCAGCTCTTCCAGCGTGCCGCGTAAGCGCAAGTAGCGAAGGGCTCGTCTGGCTTATCTTAGTTAATGCAACAGAGCCATCTCTGAAACCTTCTCAGCTGGGGATTGAGAGCTCTCAGATAGGGGGCACCTCAAGAAAGGGAAATTTATGTACGCTAAGGGCCGACAAACGCCTTTAGCTACTCGTAGAGCACGCCCAGATGTTCGGTTTCCCACTTCACCTTAGGGCTACGGAATTGCATTTCTTGGAGCGGGAAGACCTTTGCAGACCTGCTATCACTAATAACCAGCAACAGGCATGGTAGAACGGCATCGTCGCTGGCCTCCGCAGGCGAGATCAACTGCTTTGCCACCAGATTCATTTTCACTGAGCGGAACGTTGCCTCTTCACGGTCCACATATGCTGCCAACTGTGTCTTGTAATCCTGATCGTCTTTAGCTTTGATGTTCACATCAACGTGAGACTTGATGGTCATGCGTTCCGGCTGTTCATCAAGCATTTGGGCAATCAGCGCAGCCCGGATTGCATTGTTGAGCGGTGTGAAACCGGTGCACTCTCCGGAGTCGCTCTGTAGCGTTGGGGCCACTACTCGCACAACATCAATAGGCTTCAGTCCAGGTATTGTCAGGTACGGTGCAGGATCACGCCCGGGACCCGCTTCGCGCATAGAGTATTTTCCGATAGCGGGCCAGTTTGCTTTCACGGGCGGCGGACCATAACCTCCGCAGTCTCCACTGCTCGCGCCCATTCCGAGGCTTGGATCTTCTGGCAGAGACACAAAGACATGCGAAGTCACCGTGGTGTTGCTCAATAGCGATGCAGCGAATCCTGCCGGAGGGTGCAGAGCGAGCAAGGCAGCAGCAGCTCGTTGGGTGTACCAGGAAGCGGGTGCCGTCTCGCCATATAGAGCTAGCAGAGTGGGTTCGGCTTCCTGCGGCGTTATACGATGGAGCAGAATGATCGTCTGAACCGGAAAGTCGGAGGCTAGATTCTGAGCTGATGCAGCAGGCAAGTTGCCGTTTAGTTGAATGATGGAGTCAAGCAGTGCTGACATGGCATCCCGCCGTTCCCGTTCTTCCGACGTAAGAGGCTGAGGCGGATGGTGTTCGCGTTCCAAAATATTTCTATGAGGCAGCGGCCGCCATTGTTCCGCCAAGAAAGCAAACTCAGGTAGGAAGGACGTGTCCTTCTCTTGGAGTGCAAATACCGCAGCCCATGCCATCTCGCGAGGGTCGCCGCCATGAACCCACCGGGCTATCACGTCTGCTGAAGGCGGCGTCTTGAACGCCGCAGGATCATCCTGCCCGTGCGCCAGGATCGGGAACACGATAAAAAGAGCCAACACGCCAATCTTGCCTATACCGTTCATCCGGGACACTCCTGACACAATCAGACAGCCGTTTTCAGCACGGAGCGATACAGTGTTGATCGAGCAATGCCGAAGCGGGCAGCGATTTCGGCGACCGGCATATCAGCACTTTTGAGAAGACCGCGAATAGTCCTAATCTCTTTGACGGAAAGCTTGGAGGGACGTCCCCCTGTTCGCCCTCGGGCACGAGCAGCACTGAGTCCGGCCACCGTCCGCTCTCGGATTAGGTTTCGCTCAAACTCAGCAAGGGCGGCAAATACGTGGAAGACGAGTCGGCCTGCAGGGGAGACCGTTTCGATCTTTTCGGTCATCGATTCGAAGTTGATCTTGCGTTGTTCCAGTTCTGCAATAAGGCTGACGAGATCGGCGAGGTTACGTCCCAAGCGATCAAGGCGCCAAACCACGAGCGTGTCACCTGCACGCAGACTCTTGAGACGGCTCTGTTGCATTAACTCTTTTGTGTGCAATTAGCTCTCACGTTGTTCAATCAGGCAGCGACCGTGAAGATATCGAACAGCTTGTTGATGAAACGCACCTCGTCCTTGACGTGCGGCTTGCATGTGAGGCAATGACCTCTGCGGATCATTCGCATCACTTCGAAGCCCTTGATGGTAGCGGCTGCCGTCTTCATCCTCTGAAAGCCCCGTGTCGGACGAATAACTCGCTTGAGTGCTCCATGATCCGCTTCAATGATGTTGTTCAGGTATTTGCACGTGCGATGCTTTGTCGACCCTGACAACTTGCCTTCCCGTTGCAGCCGGCTGATGGCGGCCGGATAAGATCCGAGCTGGTCTGTCGTGATCGACGATGGTGGCCAATGACGCATCGTAGCTAACGCTTTACCCAAGAAGCGATAGGCAGCTCCGGTGTTTCGTCGGTCCGTCAACATGAAGTCGATCAGCCGGCCATGCCTGTCGACAGCCCGGAACAGGTACTTCCACTTGCCGCCAACCTTCACATACGTCTCGTCCACGCGCCACGAGGTCGCCCGGTAGCCTTGGTACCAACGGACTCGCTTCTCCAGCTCAGGTGCGTAGCGATGGACCCAATGCATGATCGTGGACGGGTCTACCTCCACACCGCGCTCCTCCATCATCTCCGCCAGATCGCGATAGGAGATCCCATACTTGCAGTACCAGCGAACACACACCAGGATGATTTCAACCGGAAAGCGCCGACGCTTGAACATGAGCCATCCTAACGTCTCTACGCCACCCAAGCTCCTGGTACCGAGTTAATGCAACAGAGCCACGCGAAGCGCGATGCGACGCGGCGAAGCCATCTTCTTGAACTGCTGCCCCGATTGGGAATGGGGCAGTTCGGGACCAAGGACTACCGGTCCATCTCGGCTTGGCTCGACCCCACGGCGTTGCAAACCACGCGTGGAGTTGTTCTCGCTCAAGCAGTTGTGGAGGAACTTCGGAAACGACTGATCGTACTGCCTCCGGTGGCAGTTATCGAGCGGCTCTGCGCAGAGGTAATGACGCGCGCGCAGAGAAAAGTCTTCGCTCTCCTAACCGAAGGACTCGACGATGAGCAGCGGACCAAGCTCGACCAACTTCTGGAGCAGCGCGAGGGCAGCCCGTACAGCACGCTCGCTTGGTTGCGAATGCCTCCAGGAGCGCCAACGCCTCGAGCGGTGCTTGGACATATAGAGCGGCTGAGTGCGATCCGCGGTCTTGCTCTGTCGCCCGATGTGAGCCAAAAGCTGCATCAGAACCGTCTCCTGCAACTCGCCCGCGAAGCCGGCCAGACAGCGGTGTATCAATTCAAAGAGTATGAGCAGGCACGGCGTCACGGCACACTGGTCGCATTGATGATCGAAACAGCGGCAACGCTTACCGATGAGATTATCGACCTCAATGACCGACTGATTGGCAGCTTCTTCACCAAGTCGAAGCACAAATACGAGAGGGCCTTTGCTGAGCAAGGCAAAGCTATCAACGACAAAGTTCGGCTCTACGCAAAGGTCGGAGCTGCGCTAGTCGACGCCAGGGAGCGAGGTCGCGATCCGTTCGCTGCAATTGAGGCGGTCATGCCGTGGGAGAGTTTCTCTGCCAGCGTGAAAGAGGCAGCCGAACTCGCGCGGGGCGAAGACTTCGATGCGCTCTCGCTCATCGGCGAACACTATCCTCAGCTCCGGCGCTATGCTCCCACGCTGATCGAGACTCTTCAACTCCGACCCGCTCCGGTTGCGCGGGAGTTGATCGAAGCGGTCGAAGTGCTGCGGGAGATGAACCGGGACGGTTTGCGGAAGGTGCCGCAGAACGCTCCTTTGGGATTCATTCGAAGGCGTTGGGAAAGCTATGTAGTGGGCCCTGAAGGTATAGACCGCCGCTTTTATGAACTCTGCGTCATGGCCGAGCTAAAGAACTCACTGCGCTCCGGAGATGTCTCGGTAGCGGGCTCCCGCCAGTTCCGCGACTTCGAGGACTACCTTATGCCTCACGGCGAGTTTGAGCGCAGACTTGCACAAGGCGATCTGCGCGTTGCTGTGCCTACGACTGGAGCCACGTACATCGAGGAGCGGATGTCGCTGTTGCGGAGTGCTCTCGACCAGACCGATGCTCTCGCCCGAGAAGATAAATTGCCGGATGCTGAGTTGAACAGTGCGGGACTCAAGATCAGCCCGCTTGAGAACAGTGTTCCGAAGGAGGGCGAAGCTCTCCGGGATGCCCTTAGCAATATGCTTCCACACGTCAAGATCACGGATCTGCTGATGGAGGTCGACTGTTGGACTGGATTCACTCGGCACTTCACCCATCTCAAGACGAACGAGCCGACGAAAGATCCGGCGCTGCTGCTGACAGCTATTCTGGCCGATGCTACCAATCTTGGCCTTGGAAAGATGGCTGAGTCATGCCCAGGCACAAGCCCTGCGAAGCTCTCCTGGCTGGTCGCTTGGCACATTCGCGATGAGACCTACTCAAAAGCTCTGGCCGAAATCGTCAACCATCAACATCGCACTCCGTTCGCGACGCACTGGGGCGAAGGCACTACTTCCTCCTCGGATGGTCAGCGCTACCGCGCGGGCGGCCGCGGCGAAGCGGCTGGCCAGGTGAACGCCAAATATGGGAATGATCCCGGCGTCACCTTTTACACTCACATCTCCGATCAGTACGCACCCTTCCATACCAAGGTCATCAATGCCACCGCTCGCGACGCGACGCATGTGCTCGACGGCCTGCTCTATCACGAGTCCGAGCTGCGAATCGAGGAGCACTACACCGATACTGCTGGCTTCACCGATCACGTCTTCGCCCTCTGTCACCTGCTCGGCTTCCGCTTCGCGCCTCGCATACGTGACCTGGCGGACAAGCGTCTCTATGTGCCGGGGAAGCCTGCACAGTGGCCAGCACTCAATTCGATGATCGGCGGCTCCATCAATACGAAGATCATCGAACAGCAGCTCGGCGAGGTTATGCGGCTCGCCGCATCCATTCAGCAGGGCAACGTCACGGCATCCCTGATCCTGCACAAACTTGGCTCCTACCCGCGCCAGAACAGTCTTGCTCTCGCGCTGCGCGAGATAGGAAGGATCGAACGAACTCTTTTCATGCTGGCGTGGCTCGAAGATCCAGCGCTGCGCCGGCGTGTCACGGCCGGACTGAACAAGGGTGAGGCGCGCAACGCTCTTGCCAGAGCCGTGTTCTTCAATCGGCTGGGCGAAATCCGTGATCGATCCTTTGAGAATCAACGGCATCGCGCAAGCGGACTGAACCTGGTTGTGGCTGCGATTACGTTCTGGAACACCGTCTATCTGGAGCGCGCAACAGAGCAGATGGCAAAATCAAGGCAGTTCGATCCCGCCCTGCTACAACACGTCTCTCCGCTTGGCTGGGAGCACATCAATCTCACGGGCGATTACACCTGGCACAACAATAAGCGGGTGGCCAAGGGTGGCTTCAGACCTCTCCGAAGCCCGAGAAACTCCTCCACCGCGCCTTAGCGTACATAAATTTCCCTTTCTTGAGGTGCCCCCAGATACGGCCTGGCTTTCTGATTCTGCGCTGGAATTCGCGACCACTTGGACCGCCGCATTCAGCTTTGTTAGGTCGCGGGGCAAGACTTCAAACTCGCCGTATTTCAGCTTCTCGATCAAGCCCAACAAGGTGGAAAAAGGCACTAAGCATAGGGCTACAGCCATTGCAAGAAGTGCCACCATAAGCCAATCTAGGAGAAGCCGTTTCGGCGCAACACCGTGAGCGATGGCCAGTATTAGCAGGCCTGCTGCCAGGATGTAGGGTGTGGCGGCTAGGCTTGGACCGTCTTGGGGCCTCGTCTGTTGGTTCTGTCTTCACGATAACGATGATACTTTGTGGGCTGTACTCACAGCAGACGATTAGGTTGACTCACACCGTTGTCAGTAAATTTGCCTAGGGCAAGTTCAGCTTCGATCAGGCTATTTGGAGAAGTTTCGGGCTGATCATCTGGTTTGCTGCAGGTGGAGTAGCAACTCCCTTCGGGCATGGAGATCCGAATCAGAGATCGTTCGCTAAAGTGTAAGGAGTTGCTCCGCACGTTGCCAATCTCGCTCAGATGTCCCTGATAGACAGCCATCATCACTCCACAAATTTGTAAGCCAAGGCTGCAATTTCCTCGCTGATAGGAGGCTGGTCGCCAACGGGGAGTGAAGGATCAACCTGTTTGACCAGGAGGGTAACGGCATCTGCCAAATCGATCATAATGCCGTCTGTAGCAACGGAAATGTAGTCGTCGTTACGATCTTTTTTATACCAAACGTCAATGAGGTAGACGGGTTTATGAGGTTCATCATCCTTGACGATCGCAAACTGGCTGAGCTGTCCAGAATAGAAGCCGAGACCATCTTTCATCTCAAGTTCAACAAAGACGGATTTCGTTCCATCTCTATCAAGCGCGGGATTTAGCACCTCGTAGATGATTGGACGTTCGCCCAACAAGCCGGTTACGCCAAACCGCTTCCGCAGCCAGGTCGCCTTCGCGAACAGACGTGTTGTGAATGGGCTATTCGATCGCCACACCCCGTAAAGAAAGCCGAGCCAATGGCTGAAGAAGAATGAGACGAAGACGTACGCAGAAGCAATAAGGCAAGCTTCTACAATATGTTGGGAGAACCACTGACTGACGATCAGGGAATCGAGCTTTGAAAAGTAGTAATCTGGTTGACCTTCGTGTATCCAGCCTATGAGTAAGGAAACAGTGGCCAACAAAAACGCGAGGATCCCGTGAGTCGCAACTCCGAGTGCGACAAGCTCAGCCAGTTCAGCGCTCGCACCCTGAGGCGCAAAAGAACGCGGCACAAGCTGATTTCGGGTTCGTTGAGCGAAAAGGCCAGGGATGACGGCGACGATTACAAGCAATATGGTTGAAACGTCGAATTTCAACCGTCACCTCTGAGTTATTTAGGATTCCTCTGGGCGGAGGAAGTTGTAGTGGAACTAGACCCGCCAGACCCAGAACTTCCAACTTGTCGGGAAGTCACGAAGGGATTCTTGGCTCCCGGCACAGTCCTGACTGTATTCAGTGTCTTGCCCAAGTCGCCATTGTTCACTAATTTACAAACCGAATCATGCGCGATCATTCTTTGGGGCTGAGCCATAGACTCCTCCATACCTATTTATTCTACTCGATAGAGCGATCCGTCTCACTTAAAGACCCAGGTTGTCATTGACGGCAGTGACGATCTCCTGCTCCGCTCCAAGATACCGTTCGGTCGTCTGGATGGAGGAGTGCCCGAGCAGGAACTTGATCTGCTCGAGGTCGCCGCCGCCTTTGCGGCAGAGTTTGGCACAGGTTCTGCGGAGGTCGTGAGCACCGAAGCGCTCGACCCCGATCTGCTTGGCCGATTGCTCGACGACCGACCAGATGGCCCAGTCGCTCAGGGTCTCGCCCCGGATCGTGCCGCCCTTCCCGATCCGGACCAAGAGCCGGCCTCTCTCGATGCCGGCTGCCTCGCGCCAGACGTCAATTCCCTTCTTGACCCAGATCGGGATCGCGACGGTCCGGATCCTCCGGCCCTTGCCTTCGAGATCGGCCAGCACCCAGCGGCCCTCCCGCTGCTGGATCGTCTCGACCTCGAGTTCCGCGAGTTCGGTCCGGCGCAGGGCGCAGCCGACCAGCAGCGCCAGGATGACGTAGTCACGCTTGCCCTTGAGGGTCGACCGGTCCGGAACGGCGAGCAGTTCTTTGGCCTGCTCGCGGGTCAGCCAGTTCCCCATCCGGGTGCCGGCCTGCTTGATGTTTGGAATTGAGGTGAGCTGCGCTGCCTCCTCGACCCCGAGCATGCCGTTCTTCCGGGCTTCGGTCACCATCCGGCGCATGGCGGCGAGCCGGACGTTGATGGTTGACGGCGCGAGCTCTTCAAGACTCGCCCGGTACTCCATGAGGAGCGCCCGGGTGAGAGGTTGGCTGGCAGCGAACCGGAACAGAGCATCGAGGGCGGTGGCGTAGTTCCGCTTCGAGTGGGTCGACGGAACCGTGTCCAGAACCATGCTGCGCAGGATCATCTGGGCCGGCGTGAGGGCAAAAGCACTTCCCTGCCCTGCCGGATCGGCGTGATCTGTACCCGGAAGGCCCGTTTTGAGCAAGAATGGCATAAATTGAGTTTACCCCTGACAATATACATTGTCGTGGGTAAAATACCAATCGCAATGGGGTAATAAATGCGTGATCGCGCACTCAACTCTTCCCGCCAAAAAGGTTCTCCACTACCCTAAACACAGAGGTTAGAAGCGAACAATGCCCCGACCTGTGTCCTGGCTTCCCCGTCTGCACGAGATCACCCGCACTGTATCCAACTCATCGCGATCGCACTACGACCGCCGTGATCTTGAGAAGCTCTTCGAGCTGCAATCCCGGGCCGCCCAGAAGATGCTCGAGATGCTGCCAACCCTCCAGATCGGCAATGCCCACCTCGTCGACCGGGAAGTGCTGTTGCGCTTCCTGGAGCGAGTGCGCGAAGCCGAAGACGTGCCCGCACTCTATGCGGAGTTGCTAGCTGAGAAGGTGCAGATCTCGCGGCGGAAACCGCGCTCGCTCGTCCGCACCGATATTCCCCCGGTGAGCCTTGATGCCCTTCCCTCTTCGATCGTCCTGAGCCGCGGGAGGATGGAGGTCAACTTCACGACTGTAACGGAGCTCGCCGAGGCGATGTTTGCTCTCGCCCGCATCCTGGAGTCCGAAGGAGAGGAGTTTGCTCAAAGCTTCGAATTGCTAAAAGCGACCGGCGAAGAGCGAAGATCTTAGCGCAAAAGCACTACTCTAGGCTTACCCGATTCTCACGAAACGAATCATCGATTCCAAGCGTCAATCTCCCGGAGTCGCTTCTCCGCCTCGTCACGTTCTCTATCGCTCTTTGAAGCGTCCCCCACGATGGCCTCGTAGCGTTCCCGGTCCCTCATCATCCATGTATTCAGCTCGGCCTCCTGCTGGGTCTTCCGTTCAGCTTCTTCCTCAGCAAGCTTTGCGCGGCTCTCCATGCGTTTCCTGAAGTCTTCGAATGCCGCTCCACTGAAGGACTGGGGGACCATGGCGAGGATGAGACCGGTTGGATTAGTGATCGTTCGACTTGTGCGTGCTAGATCCAACTTCTCCTGAACGAAGAAAGCGATCTCGTCAACTCTCGCGTCGGCTCGAACTTTACGGCAGGCGCGAAGTAATTGCACCGCTGCTGCCTCATCCACCGTCCAGTACCGGTTCAGAGCCTGAGACACTGCTCGCACATCAGCTTCGTCGGAGGCTCCAATTGGCGCCGTTGTTGGGGCAGCGTGTGGGTATTTAGGTGGTTCGACGGGAGAGACTGTTCGCCGTTTCTTTGGCGGAGCCGGCTTTATGGATATTTCATCCCCTGGGATCGAAACATACGCAGGGGATGAGACGAGTTCGGAGCCATCTTTGGTGCAAAAGACAACTCCTTTATTTCGCAGAATGTATTCAAGACCTGCAGCACGCCGCCGCTCCAAAATTTGCTTATAGGAGTACACCCGATATAGCCGTGCTTGCGAATTGATTGTCTCGAAGTCTTCAACAATCTCTAATGCAAGCTTTTCAAACAGGCGTGAAATATTCTGACGCACGTTCTTTTTGGCCATATTAACCTTGTAGCCGATATCCGCTGCGCCCATTCGGTTGGTTCGTGAACCATTTGGATCGCTATTCTCTGCTCTTCCTGTCCTCCAGAGCACTTGATAAATCGCCTCTTCACCTAGAGAATGTCCATCCTGGGCGAGTACACAGCGTCGAATCTTCGAACGACCACGACCCGGCGTTAGTGCCTCCTGGCGTGCGAGGTTTTGTTCGTCCCCACCGCTTTGTTCATTCACTGGTAACGTTTCAACCCCAGGGAACGAAACCACCTCAGGCCACATATACAGCGCAGAGGTTGATTCAATGGCAGGCACTACAACGGCAGTAGCGTCTATTTCATTATTAGGGGAGGTTTCAGCCACTGGAATCGCTAAATCTGCAGCAGTTTCTTTTAAGCCGGGCGCCAGCGTTCCTCGTCCGCTGGGAAGTTCGAATGGCTTCGTCTTCTGCAGCTTGGATGAAACATTATCGTAGCGTGTTTGAGTCCCTGGGAGCGTTTCATCCCCTGGGTCTACAACAATGGTAGGGGCAACTACTGCGACTCGGGGCACTTTCGTTAGCCTGAGCGGTCCGAATCCCTCAAAATTGTTTCTTCGTACGTCGTCCGGGCTAATGTCGAGAAATGATGTCATGCCCTTCAGGGCAGGGGACTGAGCAGCTACCTCCCAACTCAGTGGCTCGATTTTCTGGTGGCGCTTCGAACTAGGTCTTGCTTCCGGCATTTACGGGTTCCTTGAAGAGTTTCTCGAGTTCATCAGCAACCTGGTGGTAATCCTCGTAGGCCTTGCACTTCGGATCGAAGTCAACGAGGAATTTGCCGGCACGCGCTGCCTTGGTCACACTCTGATCTGTGCGGATCGCGTGGAGCAGAGGAATTTGCATCCCTTTTGACATTCCTTCCAATCCTTCTAGAACCGTAGTCGTCATCGCCAATCTGCGGTCCACCATAACGGGCAGGAGGCCGATGGTTCGAATGTTGGTGGTAAGGAGTTGGTTCAGCGACTTCGACGCCTCTATGGAGGCCATAGCACCTTGGAAGGACAGGGTATCCATGCCAATCGGAATCAAGACCTGCTTGGCATACACCATGGCGCAGGTCTGGAGCAACGTAATCGAGGGGCTCACGTCGATTAGGACCACGTCATAGTCCTGCTCAACCTGACCGAAGATCTGGGTAAAGGCATTTTCGCGTGCAACCTGTCCCATGAGAATGGTTTCAACCTTCGTAGTCTCACGACTGGAACACATGACATGCAGCAGGTCTGAAACCTTGACGATGCAGTCATTGAAATTCAACTTTTCGATGACGAAGTTATAGAGACCGTACTCAGGTTTGAGGTTAAGAACACTGCTGATCGAT
Organism: Granulicella arctica; assembly: GCF_025685605.1. Classification (NCBI taxonomy): domain Bacteria; kingdom Pseudomonadati; phylum Acidobacteriota; class Terriglobia; order Terriglobales; family Acidobacteriaceae; genus Granulicella; species Granulicella arctica. Next base: position 5,537 of record NZ_JAGTUT010000006.1, on the reverse strand, counting down.
CCCTGAGGATCCGTGTCGATCACGAGGACGCGTTTACCGCGATCAGCGAATTCACGGGCAAGGGTAGCGGTTGTAGTGGTCTTCGAAACCCCGCCACGTTGATTCGAAATTACGAGTCGGATCATTTCTTGTCTCTCCGGAGCTGTTGTTGCAGTTCTTGAACTTCTTCAGGCCGCCATTGGCGATAGTTGTTCACCGGATCACGACCTGGCTCTAGCAGCTTCCCAGAGGCCAGCTTCCGCAGTAACGTTCGCTGAGATATTCCCAAAATAGACGCTACTTCCGAGGATCTTAGCCAAATCGAAGGATTGCGAGGTTTTGGAGGTCTCATCAAGAACAACCGTAATGGACAATTGGTCATTCATCAAGCAAAAAGTACGCAACCCATGACAAAGTTTGTTTTTTGCTTAGTCGGCAGAAATTGTCGTTACACTCGGCTATACCAATAAGAACAAGAAAACGCCGACGTTCGGCCTGTTTCATACCTTAAGTATTTCTAAAGAAATGTCCTAAGAAGCTTCTCTATATTGAGTGGATGATACGACCCTAGGGGGAGGGGGTGTTTCGTTCTCTGAGGGTGGGGATCTATCGTTCCTGTCACAGAGGATGAAAGGTTTACAGGGGTACGGACCAAACATGCCCAGGGGATGAAACATTCCGCGTCGTATGCTCTTTTTGTTTGTTCAACAGCTGCCTTCGGAACACACGCGGGAACTTAGTGTCTGACTGACTTAGTTGATCCTTTGGTAGGATTCACTGTGCAGTAGAGGAAACCGTAACAACACGTTATAGGGGTCAAATGCAAGGAGCGCGACGTTCGATCGCTATCGAGCTTTTCTTCTGGCCATATGGGTGTTTATGGGTGTACTTATGGTAGAGCCATGTTCACGATCGACACGCTAAAGATCACGCCCGAAGTCCTCAGTCTGATCGCAGGCATCGATGAGTTCAAAGGTGCCTGGAGAGCTTTAGGCTCGCTTGCTCCTGAGCGGCTCCGCACTCTCCGCCATGTAGCCACGATCGAAAGCATTGGCTCCTCCACTCGGATTGAAGGCAGCAAGCTATCAGATCGAGAGGTCGAGCGGCTGCTGTCTAATCTCGAAATCGGATCGTTCGCCAGCCGTGATGAGCAGGAAGTAGCCGGCTACGCCGAGGCCATGGAGACCGTCTTTCGCGCGTGGGAGGACCTGCCGTTCAGCGAGAATTACATCAAGCAGTTCCACCGGGATCTTCTTCGTCACAACGGGAAGGACACTCGGCATCGCGGCGAGTACAAAAAGTTGTCGAACAGTGTTGCCGCCATCGATGAGCAGGGAAGACAGATCGGCATCGTCTTCGAGACGGCCACGCCCTTCGATACGCCGCAATTGATGTCCGAGTTGGTCGATTGGTTTAACCAAGCGCGAAAAGACAACCAGCTCCACCCCTTGCTCCTGATCGGCGTCTTCACGGTCGTCTTTCTTGAAATCCATCCGTTCCAGGACGGCAACGGACGTTTGAGCCGAGTGTTGACCACGCTTCTTTTGCTGCAGGCCGGATATGCTTACGTGCCCTACAGCTCGCTTGAAAGCGTCATCGAGAACAGCAAGGAGGCCTACTACCTTGCACTCCGGCAGACCCAGGCGACGATCCGCGGACCAGTTGCGAACTGGCAGCCATGGCTCCTCTTCTTCTTGCGTTCTCTGGAGCAGCAGAAGCGCCGGCTCGCTGTTAAGATTGAGCGCGAGAAGTTGAGTGTTGCCGCGCTTCCCAGCCTCTCCGTCGAGATCGTCGAATACGTCCGGCAGCATGGCCGCGCCACCATGGGAGAGATCATCCGGCTTACCGGAGCCAGCCGGAACACGCTCAAGGAACATCTTGCGCAATTGGTCGAGAAGCGGCATCTCGCAAGGCATGGAACAGGAAAAGGCAGCTGGTATGCGCTGCCCTGAATCCTGAGATTGTTTACTTGATATGACGGGAGCGAAGTGCAGGGGCGAGTTCAGCCCTTGCAACATTTTAGCTGTTGAGTTCAAGTCGCATGGGACCCTCAAGTGCGTCGATGTCTTTAAGACTCTGTTGATGGAAATTAGGCCGGTCAACGAGAGCAGCCCACTCAGCGGGTAACAAGTGGATAGGCGCTCTTATGGGGCGCCTATCCACTTGTTTTGCTAGGCCGTTTCTTCTGGATGAGGTTGCCCGCCTTGGCCGCGGCATCGGCCAGGATGCGATGGTGAAGCGTGAAAAGAGCCAACTCCAGACGATCGGAGACGCCAGTTTTGTCGTAGATGCCGCGCAGGTAGTTCTTGACAACCTGCTCCTTGGTGTTGAGTTGGAAGGCGATGTCCTTGTTCTTGCGACCCTGCACGATGAGGGCAACGATCTGCATCTCTTTGGGCGTAAGGCGGTCGCGGACGCGGGCCCCGACGGTATCAACAGCGGTCGTGGCGGTGATATTGGAGTGATGGACGTAACGCCGTCCGCGGGCCGCGCGGCGAAGACATCCCGCGATGCCCTGCAGATCGCCATCCATGCCGGACGTGGCTTCGAGTACCGCCAGGAGTTTACTGTCGCGTTTCGCCCATTGCTTGTTCATCCACTTCCGTTCCTTGTCGAGATCACTGCGTAGTTCCGTGAACTTCTCAGCGATGCACTCGATGCGGTGTTTAAACCGTGGCCCGGTCAGGTAGGCGTAGATCTGCTGCGCCTTGGTCTCCTGTCCATCATTCGACCGGCGGGCTCCAGCGAGTTCGATGACGCTCACGCGCAGGGCATTAGCGACGGGTTGGATGCAACCCAAGCTCGACACCCAGATCCCTTCCATGTGGTCGAAGCGCGTAACATCCTTGGGCATGGTCTGCGACACGATGACCGCAAGATCAGCATGCGCTGCTCGCTGATCTCCTTTGAGCTTGGCGAGCCAGGAATCCGACCAGGCCTTGGTCCGCTTCGATTCCCAAAGAATCTTGCCGCAGAGCTGGCCGGCCTGGTCGCGAACGTGCTGAAGCACATCGCCTCCAAACTCACCCTTGGCGACAGGCTCGATCAGGTCAAAAGGGAACTGAGCGCGCAGCTGATGTTCGAGCGCAAGCTCCAGGGACTCACCCTGGGACTGCTGTGAACTTTGCTCTGCCTTGCGTTTTAGGCTATCGATTTGAGTCAGCAGTTCCGAGATCTTGTTGTCTCGGTCCCGTACTTTCAGGTCGAGGTCGGATTGGACCTCAGACAGCGCCTTCGCGCGTTCCTCAGCTCGTGCCAGCGCGATCCCTTTCTGCAAATCACGCTCGAGTTCGCGCTCCTTGTCTTCGAGCAGCTGTTGTTTCTTGAGAAGTCCGGTCTCGGCTGCCCGTGCCAGGGTCAGCTTGCGATCCAGATCCTGGATCCGTTCCTTCTGAAAAGCGGCAGCCTCCCGTTCCGTCCTGAGTTCGTCTTCGACCTGTTGGCGTGCTCGGGCGGACTCCTGCTCGGCGATCTTCGTTCGCTCCCCGGCGAGTTGTTTTGCGATTCCATCCTGTACAGCGTGTGCGACCGCCTGCTCTTGTTTCCTGGCCGCTGCGTCCAATTCAGCAGCACGGAGATCGTTCGCTTCCTGCTGCTTCGTAACCAGCTGCCTCTCTGTTTGAAAGGTCTTGGCCTGATCGGCAAGCTGCTGTTCGTATTGTGCTCGCGTTGCTGCGACCAGAGGCGCAGCCAGTGATTCGGTGAGCTTGATGGGTTCGCCGCACTTCGGACAAACAAGGGATTGATCGGTTTGGAGCGGCAAAGGGATACCTCAGCCGTAGTATAGGGCGTCATGATGACCAGGAGAGTCTGACAAGGACAGAGGCAGAGAAGTCCTCGGCTTGACAGTTAGAATGACAGAGTCTCCCGTGACCCACTGCGCTCCAGACCGCGTCCGTGTTCATGCAGAACGCATGTTGGCCCGCGCTGAGCGGCGGAGCCGCCAGGCACTCAAACTCGTTGACAAATGGAAGCTGCGGATTGCGGCGTTGGACCGGGAGGGTGTCGCTGCACGGCAGGCTACGCTCTGGTCGGAGGATCGTCCGGACAGGGAAGTGCACCCTGATACTCTCGCCCTATGAACGCGAGCGCCGTACTCCCAACCCATGCAACCTTCCCGGTCGAGATCGCGGTCGCCGGTCTGCTCTTCGACATGGATGGTGTACTCGTTCAATCGACAGATGGGGACGAACGATGCTGGACACGATGGGCGGCGCATCATGGCTTCGCAGCAACCTTTGAGCTGCACCGAACGCATGGTCGTCGTGCTGCCGACACAATTCAGGAATACTGTCCCCACCTGGACGCGAGAGCGATCGCTGATCATCTTGCGCAGCTTGATTTGTTTGCGGCGGAGAGCTGGATGGAGTTGTCGCGTATCCCGGAGTCGTCGCCTTGCTGGCTTCGATCCCGTCCTACCGCTGGACCGTTGTGACCTCGGCTTCTGAATCGATGATGCGGAGCCGGCTTGCTGTAGCTGGAATCACAGCACCACAGCACGCAGTCGGAGGCGATACTGTACGTTTCGGTAAACCAAACACGGAAGGATACCTGCGAGGAGCTGCCATCCTCACGCGACAGCCGCAGGATTGCCTCGTGATCGAGGATGCGCCGGCAGGGATTCGCGCGGGCAAGGCGGCAGGGTGTTCGGTGCTCGCCGTGGCATCTTCGCATCGTCCTGAGGAACTCCAGGAAGCAGATTGGATCATCGCGTCTATTGATCAGATCCACATCGACATCCACCCTGAAACTGCAACACTCAATCTCAATTTCCCAGCGCTTCTGAGTCACAAACCGTGACTGCTACTCGGTCAGCTTCAAAGTAGAAGCCGAGCTTACTATCGATCTCAGGATCGGTGCGGCAACGTCGATGGTGATGCGGAGATGGATGCGGTCGTCGTTCCGTCCACCTGCAGCGGCGATCGAGCCAAGGAATGTTCCGTCTAATTGTTTGCTCGCAATCGCGTCCGCAAGGCTACGCAAGCCGGATTCCAGATTGGAGCGCAATGCGTCCTCAATCGCATCGGGGAGGAACAGGGAGGTGTCGCGCATTGGTAGCTCCTGGCATCAGCTTAGGGCATCAGTCGATGATGGTGCGAGCATCGATATGCAACAAACCCGCTGTGGACGATCGACAGTTTTTGATTGTGAAAGATGTTCTCTCGCGTCAGAAAGTGGACGATCTCCTGCACGATCTTGAGTACATTGCCGACACGGGATCGGTGTGAAAGCGTTGCGAAGTCTTTGCCGTCCGCAATCTCCTGGACGTGTCGGCCGAGGTAAGGAAACTGGCAGATTACGATGCCGTCCGCGGGCTGGTCGAGCCTCTTCTCCGAGCGCATTTCATTCCCGTCCAAAGTATTCTGTTCGACAAAATTCCAGATGCGAACTGGAAGGGTCTGTGTCATCAGGACGTAACAAATTTCAGTGCGGGCATGTGTCGGGCCTTGATCGATGAAGCGGATGTGCTCCACGTCCAGCCTCCGGCAGCGATCCTGGAGCACATTTTTACGGTGCGATTGCATCTAGATCCCTGCGGTGAAGAGAACGGCGCTTTG